>NZ_QETL01000012.1:0-59000 GCF_003105135.1 Stenotrophomonas sp. SPM
GGAACCACCCGATCCCATCCCGAACTCGGAAGTGAAACGCAGCTGCGCCGATGGTAGTGTGGCTCAAGCCATGCGAGAGTAGGTCATCGCCAGGGTTTATACCCGAGAACCCCGCTGCTCACGCAGCGGGGTTTTTCTTTGCGCGTGGATAATCACGCCACCGGGGATACCGCGCGTTGCGTTCCCCGGTAGAGCCACACCTTGCGTGGATGTGCCGTACCGGCAAACGGCATCGAGCAACACCGGTAATGCCGGCCGATGGCCGGCACAGGCGCGGCACCCGCGCCAGGCAAGGTGCCAACCACAGTTGGCACCCACCCAAAGCACAAAGCAGGAACCGGGCGCGTGGCCTCAAGCCAGCGCCATCTCCCGCGTTTCCTGCTGCCGGAACACCGCAACCGCTTCACTCAACGTGCCCGCCTGCACCTGCAACTCGCGTGCGGCGGCAGTAGCTTCCTCCACCAGGGCCGCGTTCTGCTGCGTCGCCTGGTCCATCTGCACCACGGTCTGGTTGATCTGTTCGATGCCGCTGGACTGCTCCTGCGAGGCAGCCGAGATCTCCTGCATCAACGCGCTCACGCTCTGCACGCCGCCGACAATGCCCTGCATGCGCTGGCCGGCGTCGGCCACCAGCTGCGCGCCTTCGCCCACCTCGCGGCCGGCTTCGTCGATGAGCTTCTTGATCTCCTGCGCCGCCGCCGCCGAACGCTGGGCCAACACGCGTACTTCGCTGGCAACCACGGCGAAGCCGCGTCCCTGCTCACCGGCGCGGGCGGCCTCCACCGCGGCGTTCAGGGCCAGGATGTTGGTCTGGAACGCGATACCGTCGATGACGCCGGTGATATCACCGATGCGACGCGAGGCAGCCTCGATGGCCTGCATGGTGGTGACCACCCGCTGCATGGCGAGGTTGCCTTCGTTGGCTGCGCCCTGGGTGGTGCTGGCCAGGTCACTGGCCTGGCGTGCGTGGCTGGCGTTCTGCCGCACGGTGGCGGTGAGTTCCTCCATCGACGCGGCCGTCTCCTGCAGGTGCGCGGCCTGGCGCTCACTGCGCTCGGACAGTGCATCGTTGCCTGCGGCGATCTCGCTGGCGGCGCCGCGGATCGCGCCGGCGCTGCGCTGGATGCGGCCGACCATGCGCGCCAGCTGGGTCGCCGTGGCGTTGGCGTCGCGCTGGATGGCGGCAAACGCACCGTGGTACTCGCCTTCCATGCGCCGGTCGAGTTCACCGCGTGCCAGTGCGGCCAGCATCTGTCGAACCTCTTCCACCGTGCCGCCGACGGTAGCCATCAACTGGTTGATGCCACCGGTCAGGCCGTCCAAGAAGCTGGCGCCGTCACTGGCCTGCAGGCGCTGGTCCAGATCGCCGGCCGCCGCTGCCGCCACGATGCCGGCCACTGAATTCTCCAGCGTCAGCTCATGGGTGCGGTCATGCCACTCCACGGCAAACCCCAGGCGCATGCCCTGCGCATCGAACACCGGCGTGACCACCTGGGCGAAGTGGACCGGGCCGATCTGGATCTTGCCGTTATGGGTGACCTGCAGCGTGTTGAGGATGGCGCGGATGCGGTCGGGGTTGGCGTGGAAGCGATGGATGCTGCTGCCAACCAGCTGTTCGGCATCGAAATCGGGGAAGGCCTGACGCAGGTTCGCCTGCTGGTTGCGCAGCAGGGCCACCACCGACTGGTTTACGTAACGGATCACGTGGTCGTTGTCGGCGATCATCATTGCCGTACGCGAAACATCCAGTGCCTGGCGGATCTGTGCGTTGTCGGCATGACCCTGCGTCTGGCGTTCGCGCTGCGCCTGCACGTGGCGGGCGGTGTCGGCCAGGGCGTGGGCCAGCGAACCTACCGCGTAATCCTGCACGTTGCCGTGCGCGGACAGGTCGGCGCCGGTGGCGATGTCGCGGGCAAGGGCGGCCAGCCGCTGCGGGCCATGGCCGAGTGCCTCACTCTGCTGGCGCAGGCGCGCGGCGGTCTGCCCGAGCACGGCCGCAAGCGCGGCCAGTGCCGCCGCGTGCAACACGCCCGGCAGTACCGCGGCGCCCTGTACAAGCGGCAGCAGCAGGGCGATCACCCCGGCCGCGCCGGCCAGCCACAGTGGCAGCCGGTCGCGATGACCCAGCAGGACCCCCAGCAGCACGGCGATCGGCAATGCCGGGCCGAGGCCACCCAGGTGGCAGAGCAGGCAGAGCTGGATGGCGACGAGCACGGCCAGGCCATTGCGGGCCAGCGGCGTGCCCGCCTGCGGGCCGCCCAGCCACGCGGCAGGCAGCACGGCGGATGCCGCCAGCACGGCTACCAGCCCGTCTTGGCTGCCTACGGCAAGACCCAGCCCAAGCAGGGCCATGACGGCGCTGCCCAGCAGCAGGCGGCGGTCACCGCGCCGTGCGAGCTGTTGCAGGTAGGGAAGGCGGCCCTGGTTGGGCGGACGGGGGGATGCAATGGACATCGGCGACTCCTGGATCAACGAACGGCAACGGCCCCGCATACCCGCACGCGCGACGGCGCGACGGTGGCAGGGCAGGGATTGCGAAAAGGGAAGGTGGAACAGGCAGGCACCGGGGCCACGTCCTGTGGGCGGTGGTGCGGGCAGACAGGCATGCGGGCTTCCTTGCAGGACCACGAACAGCCGCAGGCCCGACCGGGCCCGCGTGCGGCGGGCGCAGGGGCCCGCACCTGTTCTATCGGCCGCGCGGGCCTGGAGTGAAGCGCGCGTGAAGATTTCCGCTCAGCGGCTGTTGCCGTGAAGCAACGCGATCAAACGGCAAGGAAGCCGTTGATGACCTCGGCGATCTGTGCCGGCTGTTCCATATGCAGATGGTGGTTGCCGGGGAACACGGCCAGGCGGCCGTCGCGCAGGTGCTGCAGGCGCTGGCTGCGCCCCGGCTCGGGATAGTAGGACTGTGCCGGCGTGGCGTAGATCACCTGGGTGGGGCAGGCGATGGCCTGCAGCAGGTTGTCGATCTGCCCTTCGCTGAGGCGGATGGCGGTGTGCAGCACCAGGCGCGGATCGCTGCACCAGCGGTAGCCGCCTTCCACCGGCTCGACGCCGCGCTCGACCAGCAGGCGGGCGCAGCCTTCGCTGAGCTGGTTGGTCATCATCCGCGCGCGGATGGGCGCGGCCAGTTCGGGGAACACGCGCAGCTGCTTGCGGGCCAAGGCGCGGGTGGCGGTCACATGCTCGCGCAGGCGCTCGGCGGTTTCTTCCTCCGGTCCGCGCAGGCCGCCCAGCGCCTCGATGGCGATCAGCCGCTCGACGCGATCACTGACGGCGGCGGTGAGGCTGGCGATGCCGGCGCCCATCGAATGGCCCATCAGGGTGAAGCGGTCCCAGCCCAGCGCGTCAGCCACATCGAGCACGTGGGTGATCGCTGCCGGGGTGGTGTAGACCGCGCCGGCCGGCAGGTGGGCGCTGTGGCCGTGGCCGGGCAGGTCGATGGCCACCAGCTCCACGTCGGCCAGGTGTGGCGCCAGCGGTACGAAGCTGGCGGCGTTGTCCAACCAGCCATGCAGGGCCAGCATGCGGGTGCCACCGGCAGGGCCGCCGCGCAGGCCCGCCACGCGCGCGCCCGCCACGTCCATCACGAACGGTTGCAGGCTCATGCCAGCGATGCCACGGCGAGGCGTGCCAGGGCACGGGCGTGTTCGGGTTCGGCGTTGAGGCACGGGATGTAGCGCATCTGCGCGCCGCGCTCGGCCAACGTTTCGGTGAAACCCATCGCCACTTCTTCCAGCGTTTCCAGGCAGTCGGTGGCAAAGCCCGGGCAGACCACGTCGATCTGCTTCACGCCCGCTTCGGCCAGCGCCCACAGGCTTGGCTCGGCGTAGGGCTGCAGCCAGCGTTCGCGGCCGAAGCGCGACTGGTAGCCAAGCTGCCACTCATCGGCAGCCAGGCCCAGTGCGTTGGCGATGGCCTGCGCGCTGGCCTCGCAGCGCTGCGGGTACGGATCGCCGGCATCGGCCAGGCGCTGCGGAATGCCGTGGAAGGAAAACACCAGCTTCTGGCCGCGGCCGTGCTGCTGCCAGTAGCGCTGGATGGAGCCGGCGACCGCGGCGACCCAGTCCGGGTCGACCGAGTAATCCTGCACCAGGCTGATGGTGATGCCGGGATGGCGGCGCTGCCAGTCATCCACGCGGTCCTCGATCGAGGCGGTGGTGGTGGTCGAATACTGCGGGTACAGCGGCAGCACCACGATGCGGCGCACGCCCTCGGCGGCCAGGCGGTCGAGCTCGGCGGCGAGCGCCGGTGCGCCGTAGCGCATGGCATGGCGCACCCGCAGGCTGGGCAGCAGGGCCTGCATGGCCTCGGCCAGGCGGCGGGTATGCACCATCAGCGGCGAGCCTTCCGGCAGCCACACCAGGGCGTACTTCGCGGCTGAACGGCCACTGCGCAGCGGCAGGATGAGCCCGCGCAGCAGCGGCTGCCAGAGCAGCGCCGGAATCGAGACCACGCGGGGGTCGGACAGGAATTCAGCCAGGTAACGACGGACGGCGGGGGCCGTCGGCGTCTCGGGCGTGCCTAGGTTGACCGCCAGCACGGCGGTATCGGGTGCGTCTAGCATGAGGGCTATTGTCGCCGATCCGATGCCGCGCCGGGATGCAGGGTTTGGATCATGTCGATGCAGGGCGTTTATCCGCATGCGCCACGCTCATTGGATATTCATCACAACGCTACTAATTTCAGTCACTTGCTATATCTTCCTATGGACTGACTTCTGGAGCCCGCCATGCGTCGCCCGATCCAAGCCCTGCTGATCGCCGCCAGCCTGCTGTCCAGCCAGGCCATGGCCGGACCGCAGGAAGACCAGCGCGCCCGCAACGCGGTGCGTGTGCTGGCTGAAATCCAGGAAATTCCCGAACAGGGCATTCCGGACAAGTTGCTCGACGAAGGCCGCGCAGTCATCGTCATTCCCGACACGATCAAGGCCGGTCTGGTCATCGGCGGTCGCCGTGGCCACGGTCTGATGTCGGTGCGCATGCCCAATGGCGCATGGTCCAACCCGGTGTTCATCAAGCTCACCGGCGGCAGCATCGGCTTCCAGGCCGGCGTGCAGTCCTCCGACGTGGTGCTGGTGTTCCGCAACGACCGCAGCCTCGACAATCTGGTCAACGGCAAGTTCACCCTGGGCGCCGATGCCGGCGTGGCCGCCGGTCCGGTGGGCCGCAATGCCGCCGCCGCCACCGATGGCCAGCTGAAGGCCGAAATCTGGTCGTGGTCGCGTGCGCGCGGCCTGTTCGCCGGCGTCGCCCTGGATGGCGCGGTGCTGCAGATCGATGATGCCGCCAACCTCGACGCCTACGGCAGCAACACCACGCCGCGGATGATCTTCGAGGGGCGAGCCGCCGGTTCGCCGTCGATGGACGTCGTCGCCTTCCGTGACCGCCTGGAAGAAGCCACCTACGCCGCGCGCAACAACCGCACCGGCAACGGTGGTACTGCCAGCGCACCGCCGCCGCCGGCCCAGGCGCCTGTTCAGGCACCGGTCGCGGCCCCGGCCGAAGCGACCACCGCGCCGCTGCAGAACATGCCGCAGAGCCCGCCGCCGGCACAGCAGGGTTTCCAGCCGGTCGGCGACGGTGAGATCCGTACCGAGACGCTGGGCGGCAACTGACTTTCGTCACGCGCGCCGGCTTACAGCCGGTGCGCTATGCTCGACAGCCTGATCACAACGTAACGAGTGTCTTTATGGGCAGTTTGAGCATCTGGCATTGGTTGATTGTCCTGGCCGTGGTTTTGTTGGTGTTCGGCACCAAGCGGCTGACCAGTGGTGCCAAGGACCTCGGTTCGGCGGTGAAGGAATTCAAGAAGGGCATGCGCGACGACGACAAGCCGTCGGCGCAGCTGGGCGACGAGTCGCCCAGCCAGGACGCCTCGCGCACGGCGCAGGACGAGCACGACCGCAACGCGCGTTGATCCGGAGCGGTTGCGGTGTTTGACATTGGTTTCAGCGAACTGCTGGTCATCGCCGTGGTCGCCCTGGTGGTGCTCGGTCCCGAGCGCCTGCCCAAGGCGGCCCGCTTCGCCGGCCTGTGGGTGCGTCGCGCCCGCAATCAATGGGATTCGGTGAAGCAGGAGCTGGAGCGCGAACTGCAGGCCGAGGAGATCAAGCGGCAGATGCAGGACGTGCGGCAGAGCATGCAGGACACCGAGAGCCAGCTGCGCGCCAGCGGCGAAGCGGTGCGGCGCGAGGCAGCGCAGGCGCAGCAGCAGGGCGATGACCTGGCCCAGGAAGTGCGCGCGCCGGCCCCGGCGCAGACGCCGCCGCACCTGGCCGATGATGTCCCGGCCCCCGCGGCGCCGCAGGATGTCGTTTCAGCACCAGATGCCCCTGCGCAGCCGGACGCTACCGCGCCTGCTGACACCCCCGTGGCCGATGCGCCCGTTCCGCCGGAGCGCCAGCCATGAGCGACCATGATTTCGGTGAAAGCTCGCTGGTCGAGCACCTCGTAGAACTGCGCGCGCGGCTGATCCGCGGGCTGCTCGGTTTCGGCGTGGTGCTGCTGGGCCTGCTGCCGTTCACCCAGACGCTTTACAACGCGCTGGCCGAACCGCTGGTGTCGCAGCTGCCGAACGGGCAGACGATGATCGCCACCAACCCGGCCGGTGCGTTCTTCGCGCCGTTGAAGCTGACCTGCTTCGTGGCCCTGTTCGTGGCCGTGCCGTGGCTGCTGTACCAGCTGTGGGCGTTCGTCGCCCCCGGCCTTTACGCGCGCGAGAAGCGTCTGGCGGTGCCGCTGCTGGTGTCGTCGGTGCTGCTGTTCTACACCGGCTGCGCGTTCGCCTACTTCCTGGTGCTGCCGGCGGTGTTCCACTTCCTCACCACCTTCAGCCCGGAAGTGATCGCGATCACCCCGGATGCGAACGCCTACCTGGATTTCGTGCTGGCGATCTTCTTCGCTTTCGGCGGCAGCTTCGAGCTGCCGGTGGCGATGGTGATCCTGGTGCTGCTGGGCTGGGTGACGCCGCAGCAGTTCAAGGAAGGCCGCGGCTACGCGGTGGTCGGCATCTTCGTGCTGGCCGCGGTGCTGACCCCGCCGGACGTGGTCTCGCAGCTGATGCTGGCGATCCCGATGTGCCTGCTCTACGAGCTGGGCATCCACGCCGCACGCTGGCTGGTGCCGTCTGCAGCGGTGAAGAAACCCGCTGCCTGATACGGGAACGCCGGGCATGGCCCGGCGTTCTTCATTGATCCGTTTCATCCACGCATGGCGTGGATCTACTTCGATGTGCAGGTCAGGCGTGGAAGACGTCGTTCTGCGGCGGGGGGGCCGGCACCGGCGGTGCGGCGCGGTTGCCGCGGTGGACGAACATCTGCTTCCAGGCGGCATAGACCGCGCCGACGTACAGCGGCATCACCACCGTGGTCAGCACCAGCTGGGCGATGAAGGCCGCCGCCAGTGGGCCGCCGATCAGCATCGCGATCTGGATGACGATGACGAACAGGATGTAGCCGCAGAAGGCCGCGATCAGGCCCAGCACCGCGAACACGGTCATCGCCACGATGTTCTCGATGCAGCCCTGCAGGCTCAGGCGCAGCGCATGCATGCCGCTCTGCTTGTCGAACACCACCAGCGCCGGCTGGGTGAACATCGCCAGCGACAGGCCCACCGCGGTGACGAACACCAGGAACAGCCACAGCGCGATGCGCTTGGCCGGGAGGTTGGCCACCAGGTTCGCCGCATCATCCGGGCTGATCTGCTGGCCGCTGCGGCTGATCTGCTCCATCTTGGTCATGACCTCGCTGAAGGCGGAGAAGCCTTCGCGGCCGATCATCAGGAACAGCAGCACGCCCAGCAGCAGCACCGCCAGCACCTGGATGGCCAGCGGCACCAGCAGGTGGCTGACGCGGTGGTCGCGGATCGGCTGCAGCAGGTGCGAGGCCAGGCCGGGACGGCCCTCGTCGATCTCGCCCATCGCGTACAGCATGCCGCCGAACATCACCGGCGAAATGGCCAGGGTCATCAACTGCACGGCCAGGCCTGCGGCACCCGGGATCAGGGTCGACAGCAGGGTGACCACCCAGCTGACCACCAGCCAGGTGAGGCCGATCCGGGCCAGCTGCAGCGGCGCACGCCGGTACAGCGAGAACGTATCCAGCAACCACTGGGCGCCCGCCGAAGCCGGCAGCTTGCGAATCTCTTTCATGGACATCCGGGAAGGGACAGAAGGGGGCCGGGCGGGTGCCCGTGCCGCCGATTATCCCTGTTTTGCGACCGGCTGGGCTGAAGACTGGCGGGCCTGGCGGACGAAGCGCCGCAACAGCTGGCGGGCCAGGGGCGCGGCGCTGACCGCGCGTTCGATGCTGCGTGCGCAGCCGCCGTGGCGGCCGATGCAGTCGGCACGGGCACGGATGTAGCCGCGCATGTGGTGGGTGGCGAACTCGGGATGGAACTGCACGCCCCAGGCCTGGCGGCCCCAGCGGAAGGCATGGCAGCCATCCAGCGGCGAGCGCGCCAGCACCGCGGCCCCCTCGGGCGCACGCAGCACGGTCTGCATATGGGTGGCGTGGGCCGGGAAGTGGCTGGGCAGGCCGCCGAACAGCGGATCCTCGGCGGCGGCCGGGTCCAGCGCCAGTTCGATCGTGCCCGACTCGCGCCCGGCAGGGTTGTAGGCCACCTCACCGCCGAGCGCGTGCGCCAGCAGCTGGTGGCCGTAGCAGATGCCGAACACCGGCATGCCGTCGTGGGCGACCTGGCGCAGCCACGCCGCGCTGCGCTCGCTCCATTCGGCGTGGTCGGTGACGTAGGCGGCCGAACCGGTCACCAGAACACCGGCGAAGCCGCGCGCGTCGGGCAGGTGGCCGCCGTGCTCGACGTCGACCACCACCGTTTCGTGTTCTTCCAGCCCGGCGGCGACGCGGATCCAGTGCGGAAAACGGCCGTAGCGCCGCAGCGACGGCACCGGGCGGCCGGTTTCAAGGATCAGGAACGGTGCTGGATTCATCCGGGGGCGGCAGGACTGACAGGACTTCCTCGATTGTAGTCAGCCCCTGCGCCACCTTTTCAAGCCCCGCCTGGCGCAGGGTTCGCAGTCCTTCAGCCTGTGCGGCACGTCCGAAAGCGGCCAGATCCATGTCCGCGCGGATCAGCCTGCGCAGCCGCGAACCCAATGGCAGCAACTCATACAGGCCGATGCGGCCGAGGAAACCGGTGCGCCGGCACTCCAGGCAACCGACCGGCCGACAGGGCGTGGCGGCATCTGGATATGCAGCATGGCTATCAGCCAGCACCGCCCAATCGGACGCGCCGAGGGTGTGCGGCTGCTTGCAGTGCGGGCACAGGGTGCGCACCAGGCGCTGGGCGAGGATACCGTTGATGGTGCTGGCCAGCAGGTAGTGCGGCACGCCGATGTCGAGCAGGCGGGTGATGGCCGAGGCCGCATCGTTGGTGTGCAGGGTGGACAGCACGAGATGGCCGGTCAGCGAGGCCTGCACCGCCATCTGTGCGGTCTCCAGGTCGCGGATCTCACCGATCATGATGATGTCCGGGTCCTGTCGCAGCAGGGTGCGCACGCCGCTGGCGAAGTCCAGGTCGATGTTGGCCTGCACCTGCATCTGGTTGAACTCCGGCGAGATCATCTCGATCGGGTCCTCCACCGTGCACACGTTCACGTCCGGCGTGGCCAGCCGCTTCAGGGTGGAATACAGGGTGGTGGTCTTGCCCGAACCGGTTGGGCCGGTGACCAGCACGATGCCGTGCGGACGCTCGACCAGCGCATTCCAGCCGGCGGCCTCCTGCGGGCTGAATCCGAGCTGGTCGATGCTCTTGAAGGCGGCATCCGGGTCGAAGATGCGCATCACGCACTTCTCGCCGAAGGCGGTGGGCATGGTCGACAGGCGCATCTCGACCTCGCGGCCGCCTGGCGAACGGGTCTTGATGCGGCCATCCTGCGGGCGCCGGCGTTCGGCCAGGTCCATGCGGCCGAGCACCTTGATGCGGCTGACCACGGCAGTCATCACCGCCGGCGGCACCTCGAACACCTTGTGCAGCACGCCATCGATGCGGAAGCGCATGCGCCCCATCTCGCGGCGCGGCTCCAGGTGGATGTCCGAAGCGCGTTGTTCATAGGCGTACTGCAGCAGCCAGTCGACGATGTGGACGATGTGCTGGTCGTCGGCGTTGACGTCACCGGCCCGGCCGAGCTCGACCAGCTGCTCGAAGCTGGGCAGGGTGGTGTTGGCTTCACCGCGGACGTCGCCGCGGGCCCCGCGCACCGAGCGGGTGACCCCGAAGAACTCCATGGTGTAGCGGTGCAGGTCCAGCGGGTTGACCATCGCCAGCTCGATCTGGCGCCGGGTCAGGTGCTGCAGGTCGCGGCGCCATTCCTGCGCCAGAGGCTCGCTGGTGGCCACCAGCACGCGTTCGGCGTCGACCGCCAGCGGCAGGAAACGGTGGCGGCGGGCATAGGCGTGCGAGGCCACGGCGGTGACCGAGGCGACGTCGACGCGGGTCGGGTCGATGCGCAGGTAGCGGCAGCCGGTGCGCCGGGCCAGCCATTCGGTCAGCCGTTCCAGGCTGAGCTCGCCGCCCTCGCTGGCGGCCAGCTTGAGGTTGGACAGCAGCACCAGCGGGTGCACTTCGCTGGCGTTGCGCGCGCCCTGTGCGGAAAAGCGCACGCGGTCGCGGTCACGTTCGGCGATCAGGCCATCGGCCAGTGCGGCAGCGGCCACCTGCTCGAACTGCAGGCGCCCTGGTGGCAACGGGGGCGGTGCCCCGGGCGTGCCTGCCGGCAGCCGGTGTTCCATCTGCCTGCTCCTCCCGGGTACGGAATGCCCCGCAGGTCGGCCGTTATACTAGCGCACCCCTCTGCCGGCCAAGAATCGTCCGCATGTCCGCGAACCCGACCGTTCCGATCACCTTCCAGGGCCTGATCCAGACCCTGAACCAGTTCTGGGCCCAGCAGGGCTGCGTGCTCATCCAGCCGCTCGACCTGGAGGTGGGCGCCGGTACGTTCCACCCGGCCACCTTCCTGCGTGCGATCGGCCCGGAAGGCTGGAACGCGGCTTACGTGCAGCCGTCGCGCCGCCCGACCGACGGCCGCTACGGCGAGAACCCGAACCGCCTGCAGCGCTACTACCAGTACCAGGTGGCGATGAAGCCGGCACCGGACAACATCCAGCAGCTGTACCTGGATTCGCTGAAGGCGCTGGGCATCGACCCGCTGGTGCACGACCTGCGCTTCGTCGAGGACAACTGGGAATCGCCGACGCTGGGCGCCTGGGGCCTGGGCTGGGAAGTCTGGCTCAACGGCATGGAAGTGACCCAGTTCACCTACTTCCAGCAGGCCGGTGGCCTGGAGTGCCGCCCGGTGCTGGGCGAGATCACCTACGGTCTCGAGCGCCTGTGCATGTACCTGCAGAACTGCGACAACGTCTATGACCTGGTCTGGACCCACGGCCCGGACGGCAAGCCGGTGACCTACGGCGACGTCTACCACCAGAACGAGGTGGAGCAGAGCACCTACAACTTCGAACACGCCGACGTGGAAGAAATGTTCCACCGCTTCGACGCGTGCGAGCGCGAGGCGCAGAAGCTTGTGGAAGTGAACCTGCCGCTGCCGGCCTACGAACAGGTGATGAAGGCCAGCCATACCTTCAACCTGCTCGATGCGCGCCGCGCGATCAGCGTGACCGAACGCCAGCGCTACATCCTGCGCGTGCGCGCGCTGGCCCAGGCGGTGGCCAAGGCCTACTACGAGCAGCGCGAGAAGCTGGGCTTCCCGGGCGCGAAGAAGGCCTGACGGCCTTGCTGCCTTTCATCACCCCATTGCCCCGGGGCGCCGGCCGCGTCGCGCGCTGCGCCCCCACCACAGGATTGAAACGATGAGCCAACTGTCCCCCCTGCTGATCGAACTGGGCACCGAGGAGCTGCCGGTCAAGGCGCTGCCGGGCCTGGCCCAGGCCTTCTTCGATGGCGTTGTCGACGGCCTGCGCAAGCGCGGCATCGAGCTGGAACTGGGCGATGCACGCCCGCTGTCGACCCCGCGCCGCCTGGCCGTGCTGCTGCCCGGCGTCGGCCTGGAACAGCCGGAACAGCGCAGTGAAGTGCTGGGCCCGTACCTGAACATCGCGCTGGACGCCGAAGGCCAGCCGACCAAGGCCCTGCAGGGCTTCGCCGCCAAGGCCGGGATCGACTGGACCGCGCTGCAGAAGACCAGCGACAACAAGGGTGAGCGCTTCGTCCACCGCGCGGTGAGCCCGGGTGCGCGCACCGCCGCGCTGCTGCCGGAGATCCTGCGCGAGGCCATCGCCGCGATGCCGATCCCCAAGCCGATGCGCTGGGGCGACCACGACTGGGGCTTCGCCCGCCCGGCGCACTGGCTGGTGCTGCTGCACGGTGCCGACGTGGTCGAGGCCGAGCTGTTCGGCCTGAAGGCCGACCGCATGAGCCGTGGCCATCGCTTCCACCATGACAAGACCGTGTGGCTGAGCCAGCCGCAGGATTACGTCGAATCGCTGCGCGCGGCCAAGGTGCTGGTCGATCCGGCCGAGCGCCGCCAGCGCATCGTTGCCGAGGTCGAGGCCGCTGCTGGCCAGGCCGGTGGCAGCGCGCGCATCACCGAGGACAACCTGGAGCAGGTGGTGAACCTGGTCGAGTGGCCGGCGGCGGTGCTGTGCAGCTTCGAGCGTGCGTTCCTGGCCGTGCCGCAGGAAGCGCTGATCGAGACGATGGAGGTCAACCAGAAGTTCTTCCCGGTGCTGGATGACAGCGGCAAGCTGACCGAGAAGTTCATCGGCATCGCCAACATCGAATCGAAGGACGTGGCCGAAGTGGCCAAGGGCTACGAGCGCGTGATCCGCCCGCGCTTCGCCGATGCCAAGTTCTTCTTCGACGAAGACCTGAAGCAGGGCCTGGAATCGATGGGCGACGGCCTGAAGACCGTGACCTACCAGGCCAAGCTGGGCAGCGTGGCCGACAAGGTGGCGCGCGTGTCGGCGCTGGCCGAAGTGATCGCGCCGCAGGTTGGTGCCGATCCGGTGCTGGCCAAGCGTGCGGCACAGCTGGCCAAGAACGACCTGCAGTCGCGCATGGTCAATGAATTCCCGGAACTGCAGGGCATCGCCGGCCGCCACTACGCCGTGGCCGGTGGGCAATCGCCGGAGGTGGCGCTGGCCATCGACGAGGCCTACCAGCCGCGCTTCGGTGGCGATGACATCGCGCTGTCGGCGCTGGGCAAGGTGCTGGCGATCGCCGAGCGCGTGGACACCCTGGCCGGCGGTTTCGCCGCAGGCCTGAAGCCGACCGGCAACAAGGACCCGTTCGCCCTGCGCCGCAACGCGCTGGGCCTGGCCCGCACGATCATCGAGAGTGGCTTCGAGCTGGACCTGCGCGCACTGCTGGCCAGCGCCAATGCAGGCCTGGCCGCGCGCAACGTGCAGGCCGACGTGGGTGAGCTGTACGACTTCATCCTCGAACGCCTGAAGGGCTACTACAGCGACAAGGGCGTGCCGGCCACGCACTTCAACGCGGTGGCAGAGCTCAAGCCGGCGTCGCTGTATGACTTCGACCGTCGCCTTGACGCAATCGGCACGTTTGCCGCGCTGCCGGAAGCCGAGGCGCTGGCCGCGGCCAACAAGCGCATCCGCAACATCCTGCGCAAGGCCGAGGGCGACATTCCGGGCCAGATCGATGCATCGCTGCTGCAGGAAGACGCTGAGCGCGCGCTGGCCGAAGCGGTCACCGCGGCCATCGACGACACCGGCGCCAGCCTGCACCAGAAGGACTACGTGGCCGTGCTGGCGCGCCTGGCCCGCCTGCGTCCGCAGGTTGATGCGTTCTTCGATGGCGTGATGGTGAATGCCGAAGACCCGGCGCTGCGTGGCAATCGCCTGGCGCTGCTGACCCTGCTGGGCGAGCGCCTGGGCAAGGTCGCGGCGATCGAGCATCTGTCGAGCTGATGGGCACACCATCCACGCATGGCGTGGATCTACTGGGCGCCGTGCACACGTGGCGCCCATCGGCAGCGCCGGGCCATGCCCGGCGGTTTCTTGCGCGGCCGCGCTGCGCGCTCGCCGGGCATGGCCCGGCGCTACCCATATCGTGCAGATAACGCGCACAAAGCTGCGCATTTTGACTGCCACTTAACAACCTATCCCCATTCGCGCGCTGCATTTCGCATCGTCACGCGCGGTCGGTATGCTGTGCCGCATGCAGCCAAAGAAATACGCCCTCCCGCTGATGGTCCTGACCCTGGCCACCTCTTCCGTGGCCCATGCGCGCGGCACCATCGACAAGGTGGAGATCAAGGGATTGGACAAGGGCGACGACGCCGCGATCATCGAGAACATCCAGGAATCGCTGACGCTGTACGACACCATCGGCAAGGAACAGGGCGAGTCGCGGCTGGAATACCTGCTGTCGCAGGCCGAGCGGCAGACCCGCGAGGCGCTGGAACCGTTCGGTTACTACAACCCGGTCATCACCGTGGAAGCGCCCCGCCAGGACGAGCGCGTGCAGGTGCATATCCGGGTGGAGAAGGGCGAGCCGGTGCGCGTGCGCCGCGAGCACATCGACATCACCGGCCCGGCCATGTACGACCAGTACCTGCAGGATGACCTGGCCGCGTTCAAGCCGCGCAAGGGCCAGCGCTTCGAACACACCCAGTACGAAGCCAGCAAGATCACCATCACCCGGCGCCTGGCCGAGCGTGGCTACTTCGATGCTGATTACACCCAGCGCCAGGTGCAGGTCACCCGCGCCGAGAACGCCGCCGACATCGACCTGACCTGGGACAGCGGCCGCCGCTACAACATGGGCCCGGTGACCTTCGAGCAGGATTACTTCGTCGACAAGCTGTTCGACCCGCTGGTGTACTGGGAACAGGGCAGCTACTTCCACGAAGGCAAGCTGGACCGCCTGCGCGAGTCGCTGACCAAGCTCGACTACTTCAGCGTGATCGACATCCAGCCGCGCCCGGACCAGGCCGACGAGAACGGCGAAGTGCCGGTGGACGTGAAGCTGACCCGGGCCAAGCGCACCATCTACACCTCGGGCCTGAGCTACGGCAGCGAGAGCGGCGCGGGTGTGCGCGGTGGCATCGAGCGGCGCTACGTGAACAGCCGCGGCCACAAGATGAACACCCAGCTAGACTATGCGCAGAAGCGCAAGAGCCTGACCAGCACCTACCGCGTGCCGGCGTTCAAGTGGCTCGACGGCTGGTACGGCTTTACCGCCAGCGCCTACGATGAGCAGACCGATTACATCGACCTGCGCAACTTCAAGCTGATCGCCAGCCGCAGCGGGCAGATCAACGAGAACTGGACCGCCATCGCCTCGATGAACGCCCTGCGCGAGCGCTGGCGCTATGCCTCGGGCACCGAGTTCACCAACGCGGTCTACAACACCTCGACCCTGGTCTACCCGCAGCTGGTGGCCGACTACGTCAACGTCGACGATCCGCTGTTCCCGCGCAGCGGCATCAGCGGCACCGCCACCCTGCGCGGCGGCATCGAGGGCGCCGGGTCGGATACCAGCTTCGTGCAGGCCAATGCCGTGCTGCGCTGGTACATCCCGGTGGGGCAGAGCGACCGCCTGATCCTCCGCGGTGAAGGGGGCACCACCTGGACCAGCGACCTGGTGGCGATGCCGCCGAGCCTGCGCTACTTCGCCGGTGGTGACCGCAGCATCCGCGGCTATGCCTTCCGTGAGGTGGGCCCGCGTACGCCGGCCCCGGACAAGTACGCGCTGGGTGCGAAGAACCTGGTGGTCGGTTCGGCCGAGTACGAGCACTACTTCAAGGGCGGCCCCTGGGGTGCGGCGGTCTTCGTCGACACCGGCAGCGCGTTCGACAACACCATCGACCTGCACACCGGCGTGGGCTTCGGCGTGCGCTGGAAATCGCCGGTGGGCCCGGTGCGCGTGGACATCGCGCATGGCCTGAACAACCCTGATTCGCAGTTCCAGCTGTACCTGAACATCGGAGCGGACCTGTGAGCGCGCAGACCCCGGATACCCGCACCCCGCCGCCGCCGCGCGTGCGCTTCTACCGCCGCCGCCGTTTCTGGGCATGGTCGGGCGTGGGCGTGATCGGCCTGGTGCTGCTGGCGCTGCTGGCCGTGTACTGGCTGCTGCAGACCGTGGCCGGCCGTGATGTGCTGCTGGCGCAGGTGGTGGCGCGGCTGCCGGTGGGCGCCAGCTTCACCTGGGACAAGGCGGACGGCCCGGTGGCCGGCCCGCTGACCCTGTACAACGTCGATTTCCGCTACGACGACATCCACTTCCACGCCGAGCGCGCGCACCTCGAGCCGGACCTGCGCCCGCTGCTGGGCCGCAAGCTGCTGCTGGACAAGCTGGAACTGACCAACGCCACGCTCAACCTGGCCAAGAGCGACGAGCCGTTCAAGCTGCCGTCGTGGCCTGATTCGCTGCCGCAGATCGAGATGCCGCTGGCGATCCAGGCCGATGTCATCGCCATTGATGGTTTCCGCATCAGCCAGGGCAACGAACCGCTGATCGACATCGCCCGCGTACGCGGCGGCATCGAGATCGCCAATGGCGAGTTCCAGGCCCGCCAGCTGGTCGTGGACAGCGACATGGGTGATTTCACCGCCCAGGGCCGCTACATCCCGGCCGAGGATTACGACACCGACGTGACCGTGACCGCCGTGCTGCCGGCACCGCGCGGGCGCACCGCCGCCACCCTGGGCCTGGTCGCGCGCGGCGACCTTGGCCACATGGAAGTGGCCGTGGCTGGCCGTGCACCGCAGCCGCTGAAGGCGATGCTGGTGTTCGACGGCCGCACCGACCCGACCTGGAATGCCACGGTCCGCAGCGATGAACTGGACCTGGCGCTGCTGTCGCCGGCGCTGGCGACTTCGGGCATCGCGCCGCTGGCATTGGATTTCACCGCCTCGGGCAAGGGCGGCAACGCCAACCTGCATGGGCGGGTGAAGCAGGGCGAACAGGAACTGGAACTGGCACCGTCGGTGGTCTCGCTGCAGGACCAGGTGCTGAAGGTCTCGCCGCTGGTGGTGAAGGGCCTAGGCGGCGAAGCACGCTTGGAAGGCATCGCCGATTTCAGCCAGGAAGACCAGCAGAAGCTCAATTTCTCGGTGATCGCGCAGAACCTGACCTGGGTGCCGGCACCGGACCCGAATACCGCCGCCAGCGCACCGGTGCCGGTGACGTTGAAAGAAGCGCGCTTCGGCCTGGCCGGCACGCTGCAGGCCTGGGCCGCGATCGGCCGCGCCGACGTGCAGCGCGAGCAACAGAAGGCGCAGCTGCGCTTCGATGTGCGCGGCAACGACAAGGCCGCGCAGATCCACCAGCTGCAGGCGCAGACCCCGGGTGGCCAGCTGCAGGTGGAGGGCAAGCTGGCCTGGTCGCCGCAACTGGACTGGGATGCCAAGGCCACGCTGAAGGACTTCGATCCGGGCTATTTCGTGCCGGGCTGGAATGGCCGCCTGTCGGGCAATCTGGCCTCCAAGGGCCAGCAGCTGCCGCCGCCGGCCAATGCGCCGGCCGGCACCGCTGGTACGCTGCAGGCGACGGTGGACCTGCCCTCGCTGAAGGGCACGCTGCGCCAGCGCAACGTCGACGCGCGGGGCAAGTTTGCCCTGCAGGGCGAGCGGGGTGAGGGCGAGCTCAAGCTGGCCGTGGGCAGCAGCCGGGTGACCGCGTCGGGCAAGGTCGGCGATCGCCTGGACATCGATGCACGCTTCGAGCCGCTGCAGCTGAGCGACCTGCTGCCCGGCGCCGACGGTGGCCTGCGTGGCCAGGTGCAGGTGAAGGGCCCGCGCGATGCGCCGGACATCACCGCCGACCTGGTCGGCAACAACCTCAACTGGGATGGCTACGGCGCCGAAAGCCTGAGCATCAAGGGCCACCTGCCGTGGCGGGGCGACAGCGGCACGCTGGCGGTGCAGGGCCAGCAGGTCAACGCCGGCATGCTGCTGGAGCGCCTGAACGTGGATGCGCAGGGCAGCGTGTCCAACCTGCGCCTGGCCGCACAGACGCGCAACGAGATGGGTGCGATCGACCTGCAGGGCAGCGTGCGCCAGCAGGGCACGCAGTGGCGCGGTGAACTGTCCGCGCTGCGCATCGCGCCGATGAAGGGCGATCCGTGGTCGCTGCGTGCACCGGCGACCTTCGCCATCAACGGCAGCACCTACACGCTGTCCGAAGCCTGCTTGGCCACCACCGGCAGCGGCGCACTGTGCGCGCAGGCCAACTGGCCGCGCGAAGGCGTGGTGGTGCGCAGTGATGCGCTGCCGCTGTCGCTGGTGCAGCCGTGGCTGCCGCCGCAGTCCGGTCGCCGCATCTACCTGCGCGGCGATGTCAGCCTGGACGCGCAGATCCGTCCGCGCGCCAATGCCTGGGAAGGCCACGTGGAAGTGCGCTCGAAGGAAGGCGGCGTGCGTCTGGGAGAGAACCGCAACACGGTGGGCGATTCCACCCGCGGCGAACTGGTGCGCTATGACCAGTTCTCGCTGAAGCTGGACATGACCCCGGCCAGCATCAAGGGCTACCTGGGCATGGGCTTCCAGGGCAACGGCTTCGTCGATGCGAAGATGCAGACCGGCTGGGAAGCCAGCGCGCCGTTGAACGGCGAGCTCTATCTCAACATGTCGCGGCTGTACTGGCTGGAGCTGTTCTCGCCGGACATCGTGCGTCCCACCGGCCTCATCGAAGGCCACGTGAGCCTGCGTGGCACGCGCGGCCAGCCCTCGCTGGGCGGTGACGCGCAGCTGACCAACTTCAAGGGCGAATTCCCGGCGCTGGGCCTGACCTTCGACCAGGGCAAGGGCAGCTTCGTCGCCCAGCCCGATGGCTCGGCCAAGATCACTGCGCAGGCCAATTCGGGCAAGGGCACGTTGTACGTCGATGGCGGCCTGTCCTGGTTCGGCGATGCGCAGCCGCTGCAGCTGAAGATCCATGGCGAGAACGTGCTGGTGTCCAACACCAGCGAACTGCGCATCGTCGCCAACCCCGATCTCGACTTCACCTTGGCCAAGGCGGCGATGGAGCTGCGCGGCACGGTCAACGTGCCCGAGGCCGACATCGACCTGGAGCGCCTGGACCGCGGCACTTCGGTGTCCGAGGACGTGGTGGTGCTGGATCCGGCCGACCCGGAGGAATCGCGCACCTCGCCGCTGGACATGGACCTGACCGTGAGCCTGGGCGACAAGGTGAAGATGACCGGATTCGGCCTGAAGGGCGGGCTGACCGGCAGGATGCAGGTCTGGGCCAAGCCCGGCCGCGAGATGACCGCCAACGGCGGGCTTGAGGTGAGCGGCCGCTACAAGGCCTACGGCCAGGACCTGACCATCACCCGCGGCAACCTCAACTGGAACTACAACGCCGTCTCCGATCCGCGGATCAACATCCGCGCCGAGCGCCGCATCGGTGATGTCACCGCTGGCATCGACGTGACCGGCCGCGCGCAGCAGCCGCGGGCCGATGTGTGGTCCGACCCGGCGATGTCGCAGTCCGAGGCACTGGCCTACCTGGTGCTGGGCCGCAGCCTGACCAATGCCAGCACCGACCAGACCCAGCAGGTCACCGCGGCCTCGGCGGCGTTGTCGGCCGGCAGCGGCCTGCTGGCTTCGCAGCTGGGCGCCAAGCTGGGCCTGGACGATGCCGGCGTGAGCCAGTCGCGCGCGCTGGGCGGTTCGGTGATTGGCTTCGGCAAGTACATCTCGCCCAAGCTCTACGTCGGCTACGGCGTGTCGATGGTCGGCGCCGGTTCGGTGCTGACCCTGAAGTACCTGCTGCGCCGCGGCTTCGACGTGGAAGTGGAGTCGAGCACGGTGGAAAACCGCGGCTCGCTGAACTGGCGTCGCGAAAAATGACCCGGCCGGGGTCGGAGCCCTTTCGTTGAAACGGATCCGACCCCTCAGCGGTTGAGCCAGCGCAGCTCGCCGCGGTGGACGTGCAGGTCTTTCGCCCAGTAGACCAGCGCCATGACCAGCGCGGGCACGATCAGCACGATGGCCACCACCAGGCTGCCGGAGGGCGCGTCCTGCTCCGCTGAGCCGCAGCGCTGCAGGAAGCGCTGGCGGGCCATGCGCAGCACGGCACCGCTGGCGATGACCAGCAGTACCAGCGAGAACACCGGAACCCCGGTGGTGAAACGCAGCGCCAGGTGGAACGCGCCCATCACCGCGGCGACTGCCAGTGGAATGGTCAGGATGCGCAGCCCCGGCAGGACGGTGGCGACGTGCTCCGGCAGCGACTGCCAGCGGATGATCGCGCGTGTGGCGTGGGATGTGAGCCACAGCCCTGGAACCAGCAGCACCGCAGCGGCGATGATCAGCGCCGCGCGCTGGCCGCCATCCAGCGCGCCATCCTCCGAGGCCGGCAGTGGCCAGCTGGCGATCACGGCCCAGGTGCAAATCAGCCCTAGGACCAGCGCGACCAGCAGGGCGCGCAGGCCACCGGCCTGCCAATGGATGGCATCGCCCTCGCGCCCGAAGCGTGACCAGAACGCGACCTGTCCTGCATCCAGGCCGGGTGGCACGCGCAGGTCGTGCCAGTAGCCGAGTGCCGCCAGCAGGCTGATCGCCTGGTGCGCGCGCGACGGCTGCAGGGTGTCCAGCAGGTTGCGCCAGGCCGGGCGATGCTCGCGCAGGCTGGGAAGCACATCGCTGCCGGGCACGAGCAGCGACTCGCTGATGCCCAGGTAGCGGGTCGCCAGTGCCTGCGCACCGGCGGGTGACAGCAGCCAGCGCTGCTCGCAGCGGCGCGCCACCGCATCCAGCCAGTGCAGGTCCATGCCCCGCACCGGGTCATCCCAGTTGAAACACCCGCTGAGCGTGTCGAAGGTGCTGCGCGGCAGCGCCGGTTCGTCGATCACCAGCCGCTGCAGCACGGCGTCGCCGATGCGCTGCTTGCCGTGCAGCGACCACAGCTCCGGTTGCTGCTGCAGCGACTGCTGGAGCAGGGCCGTGTCGCCCTGGCTGGCCACCACGAGCAGCTGCGCGGCGACGCCCTCGGCGTCCACCGTATCCGTCGATGCCGGCGCCGGGCGGTCTTCCGCAGGCGGCGCTGCATCCTCGCGCAGTTGCGCCAGCGCGGCCTGGTAGGCCTCGTGCAGCCGCTGGAACGCAACCGGGTCATCTTCGGGCCGGGTGACGCGCAGCTGCTGCGCATAGGCGCGCTTGATGGCGCGTTCGTCGGCGTCGGCGTCCAGCCCCAGCAGCGCCACCCAGTCGCTCATCGCTGGCGGCGCCACACCTGGGTCCAGGCATCGCGCGTCCACAACGCCACTGCGAGGGCGACCGGCAGTTCGGCGTAGCTCATGCCGAGGATCAGCAGTTTCAGGAACGGCACCACCGACAGCAGCAGCCAGCCGTTGAACTGGATCTGCAGGTGGCTGCGCCGCCACCAGCGCCACACGGACAGGCCCAGTACCGGCCAGGCGAGCAGGGTTCCGGCCGTGCGCAGCTCCAGCCCGTGGATCAGCACGATGGCCACGATCGCCAGCAGCGGAATCGGCAGCAGCGCCGCGAGCGCGGACCGATGTGGCTGCTCGTCCTGCACCTGCCAGTGCAGGAAGGTCTGCACCGCGGGGGCGACTGCGCCCAGCAGCACCAGCGCCAGCGTGGCGTACAGTGCCACCCGTGCGTAGGTGGCCATCGGATGGATGCCGGCAGCGCCGTCACCGGAGGCAAACTGGCCCAGCACGCCCACGGCCAGCACCAGCAGCGCGGCGATCACCGCACACGCGACACCGCGCAGCAGTCCCTGCAGCCAGCGCTCGCGGTTCAGCCGGTGCATCGCGCCGATGTCGCGCCAGAACGCGATCTGGCGGGCCTGCAGTGGGGCCGGCACCGGCGTGTCGTCATCGATGCCGAGGGCATCAAGGGTCTGGTTGAGGTCGCGCCCACGCTGGGGCGACAACGAAGTGAGCAGCGCCTGCCAGTGATTCCATGGACGCGACAGCCAGGCCATATGCTCGCGGGCCGCGACGGGCGGGTTCGGCAATCCGCAGCGATGCAGCAGTTCGGCCAGGCGGTGGTGGTTGCCCGGCTGCACCACCCACTGGCGGTGCATCTCCATGCGCCGTGCATCCAGTGCATAGGGATCCACGCTGCTGCCGATCTCGTCCCAGCCGAACAGTTCGGCCAGCACATCGAGGTTGTCGGCCTGCACCGGCTCGGTGGCGGAGAACAGCGCGTCCAGCAGGGCGTCACTGATCCGCGCCTTCCCCTGCAGCGACCACAGTTCCGGCTGCTGCGCCAGCCACTCCTGCAGCACGCCCGGCTCCTGCTGTACGGCTTCGGCCAGGATGCGGCCGGCGATGGCCTCCACGTCCATGCGCGGGTCGGCCCGCACGTGGTCATCCGCCTGGGGACCCGCCTCCGCAGCGCTCGGCGCTGCCCATTGCAGTGGTGCTTCCGGTCCGCTGCCGGGCCACGGGGCCTCCTCTGCAGCGCGATCCTTCGCCCATGCCAGTGCGGCCTGGTAGGCCTCGTGCAGGTGCTGGAAGGCGACCGGATCGTCCTCCGGGCGGGTCACCCGCAGGCGCTGCGCGTAGGCCCGCTTGATCGCACGTTCGTCGGCATCCTCGTCCAGCTCCAGCACGTCCAGGCCCCAGCTCATGCATCGCGCTCCAGCATGTCCAGCGCCTGCGACAGCTCGCGGCGCTGCTGCTCGATGTGGTGCAGGTCCTGGCCGTCCAGCGCGTGGCGGAACTGCAGCAGCCAGCCCTGCAGCGTGTCGCGCTGATCGATGAACTCCTCGTACAGGCGTTCGGCGCGGGCCACCACGGCCAGGTTCTGCTGGGCATCGCGCGGATGGATCTTCAGGTCCTGCAGGGCCCGCAGGCGCTGCTGGATCTCCCCGGGCGACAGCAGGCCCGGGTTCTGTTCCAAGATCAGCTCGTGGCGCAGGCCCGTGGCATCTTCGGTGACCTCCACCTGCAGCAGGCCGTTGATGTCGTAGGTGAAGCGGGTGGTGATGCCGCGTTCTTCCATCGGCGCACGATGGGTCAGCGGCACGCGCAGCTCGCCCAGCTTGATGTTGCGGTCCACGGTCGGGCTTTCGCCCTGGTAGATGTCGATCACGACTTCGCGCTGGCTCTCGTGGATCGGGAAGAACTGATCCTCGCGGCTGACCGGCACCACGCTGTTGCGCTGGATGATGGGATGGAAATAGCCGCTGCGCGACTGCCCATCGGGGGTGCGGCGCGACACCTGGGTACCCAGCGTGTAGGGACAGACATCGGTCAGCACCACTTCGCGCAGGGCCTCGTTGCGTCCCTTCAGGCCTGCGGCGACGGTGGCGCCCAGGGCGATGGCATGGTCCGGGTGGACATGGCGCAGCGGCAGCCGGCCGAACATGCGGGTGACCAGGCGGCTGACCATCGGCATGCGCACCGCCCCGCCCACCAGCACGATGTCGTCCAGTGCGTCCGGCTGCAGCCGTGCATCGCGGATGGCCCGCTCGATCGGGCCGCGCATGCGCTGCAGCAGCGGATCGCACAGCCGGGCGAATCCGGCCTCGTCCAGTTCCCAGCGCAGCCGGCGTTCGCCCAGCGTCAGCTCCAGCGTGCTGCTGCCGCTGTGGCTCAGCTCGCGCTTGAAGAGTTCCAGCTGGCGCAGCAGCTGCGCCCTCTCGCTGTCGGCCAGGGTAGCCAGGTCCAGGCGCTGGTCGGCCAGCAGGGCCTCCAGCAGCACGCTCGAGAAATCCTCGCCGCCGAGGAAATTGTCGCCGGCACTGGCATGCACTTCGATCACGCCGTCGAACAGCTCCAGGATCGACACATCGAAGGTGCCGCCGCCCAGGTCCAGCACCAGCACCCGGCCTTCGCCCTCGCGCTGCTGCAGGCCATAGGCCAGCGCGGCGGCGGTGGGTTCGTTGATCAGGCGCTCAACGCGGATGCCGGCCAGTTCGCCGGCGGTGCGCGTGGCCTTGCGCTGCGCATCGGAGAAGTACGCCGGCACGCTAATCACCGCCTCTTCCACCTTCTGCCCCAGGGCGGCCTCGGCGTCGGCCAGCAGCGAGCGCAGCACCAGCGCCGAGAGCTCCTCGGGGCGGAAGCTGCGGTCGCCCAGGCGGGTCTGCCGGTCGGTGCCCATCCAGCGCTTGAAGTTCGCCACGCTGTGCGCCGGATGGCTGACCAGGCGGTCGCGCGCCGGCTGCCCGACCAGCACCGCGCCATCGGCCAGGCTGACCACCGAGGGCGTCAGCAGCTCGCCGTGCGCATTGGGGAACAGTCGACCGCCGCCCGCCTCGTAGATGCCCACCAGCGAATGGGTGGTGCCCAGGTCGATACCGACGATCATGCTGCTTCCCTGACTGCATGTGATGGAACAGCGATTGTAGGCCGACAACGCGGCCGATGAACGCGCCACCCCAACCATCGGCCGTTGCCCCATCCGCCCCCAGCGGCTATGGTCCCGGGCTGTTCTGTACTGCCGGAAACGCCGATGTCTGCCCGTAAAACCCTTCCTGCCGCCCTGGCCCTGGGCCTGACCCTCGCCGCAGGCGCCCATGCCGATGAAGGCATGTGGATGCCGACCCAGCTGCCGGAGCTGGCCAAGCCGCTGAAGGCGGCCGGTTTCAAGGGCAACCCGGCCGAGCTGGCCAACGTCACCGCACCGCCGTTGAGCGCCGTGGTGCGTGCCGGCGGTGGCACCGCTTCGTTCGTTTCCGCCGACGGCCTGCTGCTGACCAACCACCACGTGGCGATGGGCGTGATCCAGTACAACAGCTCGCCCGAGCACGACCTGATCAACGGCGGCTTCATCGCCCAGGGCCGCGCCGACGAGCGCCCGGCCAATCCCGACTTCCGCGTGCTGGTCACCGTTGGCTTCGACAAGGTGACCGACCAGGTGCTGGCCCAGGCCAAGGGCAAGACCGGCCGCGCCTACTTCGACGCCGTCGATGCGGCCAGCAAGCAGATCGTGGCCGAGTGCGAGAAGGACGGCAGTGTGCGCTGCTCGGTGGCCAACATGTACTACGGCACCGATTTCTACCGCATCGCCCAGCTGGAACTGAGCGACGTGCGCCTGGTCTACGCGCCGCCGCGCGCGATCGGCAACTACGGCGATGAGATCGACAACTTCATGTGGCCGCGCCACACCGGCGATTTCACCCTGCTGCGTGCCTACGTCGGCAAGGACGGCAAGCCGGCCGCCTACAGCAAGGACAACGTGCCCTACCAGGCCCCAGCGCACCTGCAGATGTCGGTGGAAGGGCCGAAGGAAGGCGATTACGCGATGCTAGCCGGTTACCCGGGCATTACCTACCGCCACCGCACCGCGGCCGAATTCGCCGGCCAGATCGACACCGTGCTGCCGCGCCGCGTCTCGGTGTTCCAGCAGATGATCGACACCATCGAGGCGGCCAGCGCCAACGATGCGCAGGCACGTACCCGCTACGCCTCGCAGCTGCAGTCGCTGAAGAACAACCGCAAGCGCGCCGCCGGTGAGCTGGAAGGCCTGCTGCGCAGCGACGCCAAGGCCCAGCGTGCGGCCGACGAAACCGCCATGCTGGCGGCCACCGATCGCAGGTACCAGGCCGACATCAACGCGCTGCTGGCCAACCTGTCGCAGGGTGCGGCGGTGGGCGAGCGCGACCTGCTGCTGGACCAGATGGCCCTGCAGACCCAGCTGCTGCGTTCGGCGCTGCTGCTGGAACGCCTGCGCATCGAATCGGCCAAGCCGGACGCGCAGCGCGAAACCGGCTACCAGCAGCGCGACCAGACGATGATCGAAGGCGTGCTGAAGCAGGTGCAGCGCCGCTACGCACCGGAGGTCGAGAAGGCCCTTCTGACCCGCCTGCTGGCCCGCTACCAGCAGCTGCCGGACGCACAGCGCGTGGCCGAATTCGACACCGCCTTCGGCCGCACGCCGGAACAGCTGGCCAAGGCCCTGGACGGCCTGTACGCCGGCACCCAGCTGGGTGACGAGGCACAGCGCCTGTCCCGCTTCGCCGCTGCCCGCGAAGGCAAGGCCCTGGCCGCCGATCCGCTGATCGCCGTGGCCGGCCCGCTGGTGGCCGCGCAGCTGCGCATCGAGAACGAGAGCAAGACCCGCGAAGGCGAGCAGCTGCGCCTGCGCCCGGCCTACATGCAGGCGCTGTTCGCCTGGCGTGCCAAGCAGGGCCGCGCAGTGTACCCGGATGCCAACCGCACCCTGCGCATCAGCTACGGCAAGGTCGAAGCGCTGCACCCGCGTGACGGCGTGACCTACTCGCCGGTGACCACTGTCGCCGGCATCGTCGAGAAGAACACCAACGCCTACCCGTTCGATGCGCCCAAGCCGCTGCTGGCGGCGATCACCAAGGGTGATTTCGGCAGCACCGCCGACCCGGCGCTGAAGACCCAGACGGTCAACTTCCTGACCAACCTGGACACCACCGGCGGCAACTCCGGCTCGCCGGTGCTCAACTCCCAGGGCGAACTGATCGGCCTGAACTTCGACAGCAACTGGGAATCGGTCAGCGCCAGCTGGTGGTTCGACCCGCGCTTCAAGCGTGCCGTGCACGTGGACATGCGCTACCTGCGCTGGCTGCTGGCCAAGGTCTACCCGGCGCCGGAGCTGCTGAAGGAAATGGGCGTCCCGGCGGAATAACGCCGGTTGCGGGTGGGTGCCCACCGTTGCTGGGCACGGATGCTCCGTCACGACCAACGGTCGTGACCTACCATCCCGCCCAACGGTCGTGATCTACTGGCCCCTGTCCTGACGGAAACGCGCGCGTGGTCTCCAGCTGGATCCTGCTGCTGGTCTCGGTTGCCTATGCCGCGCTGCTGTTCGGCGTGGCGTGGTGGGGCGACCGTCGGCCGATGTATCCCGACCGGCCGTGGCTGCGGCCGGTCGTCTACAGCCTGGCGCTGGCCGTGTACTGCTCGTCGTGGACCTTCTACGGCGCGGTAGGCACCGCGGTGCGCCACGGCGTGGGCTACCTGCCGATCTACATCGGCCCGCTGCTGATGCTGCTGTTCGGCTGGCGCATCATCGAGCGCTTGGCGCTGGTGGCGCGCAGCCAGAACGTGGTGTCCATCGCCGATTTCATCTCCTCGCGCTTCGGCCGCTCGCGGCGGCTGGCCGCGCTGGTAGCCATCATCGCCCTGATCGGCATCGTCCCGTACCTGGCGCTGCAGTACAAAGCGGTGGCGATGAGCCTGCAGGTGCTGACCGGCAACACCGGCCCCACCGGCTTCTTCACCGACCCGGCGCTGTACGTGGCGCTGCTGATGGCCCTGTTCGCGACCCTGTTCGGTACCCGCCAGGTCGATGCCACCGAGCACCACCACGGCATGATGCTGGCCATCGCCTTCGAATCGGTCATCAAGCTGCTGGCGATGCTGGCGGTGGGCGTGTTCGCCTACCTGTGGCTGAGCAACCGCACCGATGCGGTGGTGCAGTCGGTGCATACGCTGTTCACCGGCCTGCCGCCGGTGGGCTTCATCTCGCAGACGCTGCTCAGTTTCCTGGCCATCATCTGCCTGCCGCGGCAGTTCCACGTGGCCGTGGTGGAGTGTGGTGACGTGCGTGACGTGCGCCGCGCGCGCTGGATGTTCGGCGGCTACCTGGTGCTGATCTCGGCGATGGTGCTGCCGATCGCCACGGCCGGCGTCACCCTGTTCGGCACCGGCGGCAGCGTGGCCGATGATGCGATGGTGCTGGCCCTGCCGCTCGCCGAAGGGCGCAACGCGCTGGCGTTGATCGCCTATGTCGGCGGCTTCTCGGCCGCCACCGGCATGGTCATCGTGGCCTCGATCGCGCTGGCCACCATGGTCAGCAACGATCTGGTGATGCCGGTGCTGCTGCGCCGCAGCGGCGACCACCAGGAAGCGGCCGACATGGCCTCGCGCGTGCTGTGGATCCGCCGCATGGCGATCCTGCTGCTGGCGCTGATGGCCTACAGCTACTACCGCAGCAGCAGCAACGACAGCAGCCTGGCCTCGTACGGCCTGATGGCCTTCGCTGCGGTGGCGCAGTTCGCGCCGGGCCTGATCGGTGGCCTGTACTGGCGCGGCGCCAGCCGTCGCGGCGTCGAGGCCGGCATGGTGCTGGGCTTTGCCACGTGGATATACACGCTGCTGCTGCCGGCCATGACCATGGCTGGATGGGTGGATGCGACCTGGGTGCGGCACGGGCCGTTCGGCGTGGAGTGGCTGCGCCCGCAGCAGCTGTTCGGCATGACCGGCTGGGACCCGCTGACCCATGGCACGTTCTGGTCGCTGCTGGTCAACGTTGCCACGATGATGCTGGTCTCCGCGCGCTGGCGTCCGGGTGTGGACGAACGCCTGCGCGCCGCGCCCTTCCTCGATCCCTATGCCGAGCGACCCTCGGTGGCGGGCGGCTGGCCCGGCCATGTGCACGTGGGCGACCTGCTGGCGCTGGCCTCGCGCGTGGTCGGCGAGCGCCACGCACGGCGCTCGTTCTTCGAACAGGCGCAGTCGCTGGGGCGCGAGCTGCAGTCGACGGCGCCGGCGGACCGGCCGTGGGTGCAGTTCACCGAGCGCCTGCTGGCCGCGTCCATCGGCGCCGCGTCCGCGCGCCTGCTGCTGACCAGCCTGCTGCGCGGCTCGGGCATGGACCTCGGCGAAGTGGTGGCGGTGCTGGACGAAGCTGGGCAGGAGCTGCGCTTCAACCGCGAGATCCTGTCCACCACGCTGGAAAACATCAGCGCGGGTGTCAGCGTGGTCGACCCGGACATGCGCCTCACCGCCTGGAACCGCCGCTACCAGGACATGTTCGGCTACCCCGACGGCATGCTGTACGTGGGCCGCCCCGTGGCCGACCTGATCCGTTACAACGCCGAACGCGGTGAGCTCGGCGAAGGCGATATCGAAGTGCAGATCAACCGTCGCATCGGCTACATGCGCGCCGGTTCACCGCATGTCTTCGAACGCACCCGCAGCGACGGCAAGGTGATCGAGATGCGCGGCCAGGCCCTGCCTGGCGGCGGTTACGTGACCAGCTACAACGACATCACCGACTACAAGCACGCGGAAAAAGCGCTGCTGGAAGCCAACGAAACGCTGGAACAGCGCGTGGCCGAACGCTCGCACGAAGCCGAGGTCGCGCAGCAGTCGAAGACGCGTTTCCTGGCGGCGATCAGCCATGACGTGCTGCAGCCGCTGAACGCCGCGCGCCTGTTCGCGTCGGCGCTGCGTGACAGCGATCATGTGAGCGAGGAGCAGAAGCATCTGGCCGAGCGCGTGGATGCTTCGCTGCGTGCGGCCGAAGAGCTGCTCGATGGCCTGCTGGACGTGTCCCGACTGGACGCC
This sequence comes from Stenotrophomonas sp. SPM, assembly GCF_003105135.1. Classification (NCBI taxonomy): domain Bacteria; kingdom Pseudomonadati; phylum Pseudomonadota; class Gammaproteobacteria; order Lysobacterales; family Lysobacteraceae; genus Stenotrophomonas; species Stenotrophomonas sp. SPM. Next base: position 29,191 of record NZ_QETL01000012.1, read on the forward strand.
GGTGGCCTGCATCCGGTGATCGGCGAGTTCGACGTCAGCGCGCTGATGCGCGAGCTGGCAGCGCAGTACACGCCGGTGGCCGCCGGTCGCGGCCTGCGCCTGGACCTGTTCGCACGCACCACCTGGGTACGCAGCGACCGACGCCTGCTGCGCCGTGTGCTGCAGAACTTCCTGGCCAATGCGCTGCGCTACACGCGGCAGGGCCGCATCGTGCTGGCCGTGCGCCAGCGCGGCGACGAAGTGGAGTTGCAGGTGTGGGATACCGGCCCCGGTATCCCCGAGCACCACATGCGGCAGATCTTCGACGAATTCCACCGCTACCAGCAGCCGTTCGACTGGGGCGAGCAGGGCCTCGGCCTGGGCCTGTCGATCTGCCAGCGCATCTCGCGCCTGCTCGACCATCGCCTCAATGCGCGCAGCCGGGTCGGCAGCGGTTCGATGTTCTCGATCATCCTGCCGCGGGTGGCGCCGCTGCCGGGCTACACCGAGCCGGTGACCGCTGCACAGGCGACCCCACAGCCGGTGCGCAGCGATTCGCTGGCCGGCATGCGCGTGCTGTGCGTGGACAACGACGAGGAGATCCTCGACGGCATGCGTGCGCTGCTGGGCCGCTGGCAGGTGCAGGTGATCACCGCATCGACCGTGGACCAGGCGCTGGAGAAGGTGGCCGAGCAGCCGCAGGTGATGCTGGTGGACTACCACCTGCACGACCGCATGGATGGCCTGGACGCGCTGGTGGCACTGCGCGAAGCGGCCGGCTACCCGTTGCCGGGCGCGCTGCTGACCGCCGACGGCCGCGATGAACTGAAGCGCATGGCCCGCGAACGCGGCTACCGCGTGCTGACCAAGCCGATCAAACCGGCCTCGCTGCGCGCGTTCCTCGGCGCGCTGCGCGACGCGAGGTAACGCCGGGCCACGAAGCCCCTTGTAGAGCCGAGCCCATGCTCGGCTGGATCGCACCGCGCCCCTGTAATTTTCGCCGCAATATAGCCTTCGCTATACAAACCAGCCCTGCCTGCGCGTTTGCCCGGAAATGCGCCACGCGCGGATCGCGATGCTAAGCTTCGCGTCCCCTTGGGGAGTAGCCGGATTCCTACGCAGGAATCGTCCACGTCAACATACTCGGCCAGTGCGCCGTGGCGTGGACAACCATGATGGTTGGCGAGACCAGCGGCCCGCGCGCGCAACGTCAGGTTGGGCGCGAGCGCGAGCCGTGCGTCCGTCCTTGCCCGACCTTCAGCAGCCGCCAATGTCTCCTGTTTCGATCCTCCTGATCGGCTTTGCCATGTCTACCGATGCCTTCGCTGCCGCGATCGGCAAGGGTGCGGCCATGCGCAAGCCGGTATTCCGCGATGCACTGCGCGCCGGCATCATCTTCGGCGTCATCGAGGCGATCACGCCCATCATCGGCTGGCTGCTCGGCCGTGCCGCCCTGCAATACGTGGAAGCCTTCGACCACTGGATCGCGTTCGGCCTGCTGGTCGCGCTGGGCGTGCACATGATCATCAACGGCGTGCGCCCGGACAGCGCTGAAGAGGACGAGGATCCCTCGCAGCATCACGGTTTCTGGAAGCTGGCACTGACCGGATTCGCCACCAGCATCGATGCGATGGCCGTGGGCATCGGCCTGGCCTTCATGGACGTGCATATCGGTGTGATGGCTGCGGTCATCGGCCTGTGCACGCTGACCATGGTCACCGCCGGCATCATGCTCGGCCGCGTGCTGGGTGGCATGGTCGGCAAGCGCGCCGAGATCATCGGCGGCGTGATCCTGGTGATCATCGGTTCGACGATCCTGTACGAACATCTGCACGGCGTGGCGTAACACGCGAAGTCCTGTAGAGCCGAGCCTGCGCTCGGCTCACGCGCGCAGCGCGGATTTTGGCTAACAGCAGCCGAGCATGGGCTCGGCTCTACAAAGGCAGGCGCCGCGAAGTCCTGTAGAGCCGAGCCTGCGCTCGGCTCACGCGCGTAGCGCGGTCTTTGGCGAACAGCAGCCGAGCATGGGCTCGGCTCTACAGCGGGGCATCGGCCGACAAGTTATGCGGTGTTGCCCCGATGGAGAGCCTGTTGGGCGCAGCATAGTCTTCGGGCATGTCCAGCCCCGCACTCCGTATTGGCCGGTGGTCGCAGACCGGCAATGTCTATGCGATCACCGCTGTGACATACGCGCGTCGACGCTGGTTCGACGATGAAGCCAACGTTGACCTTCTGATCGAGGCACTCCGTACGGTAGAACGAACGGGGCGGACGTGTTCCCTGGCGTGGGTGATCATGCCGGACCATCTGCACTGGCTGATCGAACTGCGACGCGGAACGCTCGCCGGATGCATGCAGATCCTCAAGTCCAGAAGCGGACGAGCCATCGCCAGGCAGGTGGAGGCCAACGCGCCGATCTGGCAGCCGGGCTACTACGACCACGCGCTGCGCAGCGATGAATGCCTGCGCACGCAGGCGATGTACATTGCGGCCAATCCGGTTCGTGCCGGTCTCGCTACGTTTCTTGGCGAGTACCCCCACGCCTGGAGCAGATGGCCTCTGCGGGAGTAGCGCGGCCTTCGGCGAACAGCAGCCGAGCATGGTCTCGGCTCTACAACGGTGGGCTCAGTCTTCTTCCGGCGGCAGCACGATGGCGTCGTCGTCGATGGCCAGCTTGCCGGCCATCAGCACGGCCTGGGTACGGTTGGTCACGCCCAGCTTGCGCAGGATCGCGGTGACGTGGGCCTTGATCGTCGCTTCGGAGACGTTGAGGTCGTAGGCGATCTGCTTGTTCAAGCGGCCGGCGCCGAGCATCTGCAGGACGCGGAACTGCTGCGGGGTCAGCTCGCGCAGGCGCTGGCCGACTTCGCGTTCTTCGCTGCCGGTGGGTGGCACGTTGTGCGCTTCCGGCGGTGCCCAGGTCTCGCCATCGAGGATGGTGCCCAGTGCATGGCCGATGGTGTCCGAGTCGGCCGATTTGGGAATGAAGCCGAGCGCACCGTGGTCGAGCGCGCGGCGCATCACCGTGGCTTCTTCGCGCGCGGACACCACCACCACCGGCAGCTGCGGATGCAGTGAGCGCATGTGCACGAGTGCGTTGAAGCCCTGCGCACCAGGCATGTTGAGGTCCATCAGGACCAGGTCGGCGTCGTTGTGCTGATCGGCCAGCGCGTACAGTGCTTCCACGCTGTCGGCCTCGAACAGTTGTACGCCCGGGATGACCCGCTGCACGGCCCCACGCAGGGCTTCGCGGAACAGCGGGTGGTCATCGGCAATCAGGAGGGTGGTCATGGGTCGAGCTTATCGATCAGGAAAAAGAGCGACGTGATGGCAGGTGCAGGACGGGTCGGACGCGGCCGGGTCCCTCCTCCCGGCCACGTCCCTGGCGCGTCCTGCGCCTGCAGTCACGCCATCAGCGGACCTTGCGCTCGTCCACCAGCGACGCCACCACCGACGGATCGGCCAGGGTCGAGGTGTCGCCAAGCTGGTCCGGCGCGTTCTCGGCGATCTTGCGCAGGATGCGGCGCATGATCTTGCCCGAACGGGTCTTGGGCAGGCCCGGCGCCCACTGCAGGTGGTCCGGCGTGGCGATGGGGCCGATTTCCTTTCGCACCCAGGCGACCAGTTCCTTGTGCAGCTCGTCGCTGGGGGCCTCGTCGGCCACCAGGGTCACGTAGGCGTAGATGCCCTGGCCCTTGACGTCGTGCGGGAAGCCGACGACCGCGGCCTCGGCCACCTTCGGGTGCGACACCAGTGCGCTCTCCACTTCGGCGGTGCCGATGCGGTGGCCGGACACGTTGATTACATCGTCCACGCGGCCGGTGATCCAGTAGTAGCCGTCCTCATCGCGGCGGCAACCGTCGCCGGTGAAGTAGCTGCCCGGGTAGGTGCGGAAATACGTATCGATGAAGCGCTGGTGGTCGCCGTACACCGTGCGCATCTGGCCCGGCCAGGAATCACGGATGATCAGGTTGCCCTCGGTCGGGCCGTCCTGCACTTCGCCATCGGCATTGACCAGCGCCGGCTGCACGCCGAAGAAGGGCAGGGTGGCCGAACCCGGCTTGAGGTCCATCGCGCCGGCCAGTGGCGAGATCAGGATGCCGCCGGTTTCGGTCTGCCACCAGGTATCGACGATCGGGCAGCGGCTGTCGCCGACCACTTCGTAGTACCAGCGCCAGGCTTCCGGATTGATCGGCTCGCCGACGCTGCCGAGCAGGCGCAGCGAGGCGCGCGAGGTCTTCTTCACCGGCTCCTCGCCCTCGCGCATCAGTGCGCGGATGGCGGTCGGGGCGGTGTAGAAGATCGTCACCTTGTGCTTGTCGATCACGTTCCAGAAGCGCGAGGTGTCCGGATAGTTCGGCACGCCTTCAAACATCAGCGAGGTCGCGCCGTTGGCCAGCGGGCCGTACACGATGTAGCTGTGGCCGGTGACCCAGCCGACGTCGGCGGTGCACCAGTAGATGTCGTCCTCGCGCAGGTCGAACACCGCTTCATGGGTGTAGGCCGCGTAAAGCAGGTAGCCGCCGGTGGTGTGCAGCACGCCCTTCGGCTTGCCGGTGGAACCGGAGGTGTAGAGGATGAACAGCGGGTCTTCCGCGTTCATGCGTTCGGGCTCGCAGGTGGACGGCTGGCTGTCCACCACGTCGTGGAACCAGCGGTCGCGCGGGGCCTGCATGTCGACCGCGCCGCCGGTGTGGCGCACCACCAGCACGGTCTCAACCGTGTTGGTGCCCGGCAGCTTCAGCGCGGCATCGACGTTGGCCTTCAACGGAATCTTTCGACCACCGCGCAGGCCTTCGTCGGCGGTGATGATCAGCTTGCTCTGGCAGTCGCTGACGCGGTCGGCGATCGAGTTCGGAGCGAAGCCGCCGAATACCACCGAGTGGATCGCGCCGATGCGCGCGCAGGCCAGCATGGCTACGGCCGCATCGACGATCATCGGCAGATAGATGGTGACCCGGTCGCCCTTCTTGACGCCCAGGTTGCGCAGTGCGTTGCCGAGGCGGCAGGTGCGCTCGTACAGCTCGCGGTAGGTCACGTGCTGGGCCGGTGCGTCCGGGCCGTCCGGTTCAAACAGCAGGGCGGTCTTGTCGCCGCGCTTCTCGAGCTGGCGGTCCAGGCAGTTCACGCTGGCGTTGAGCTCGCCGTCCTCGAACCACTGGATGTGGAAGTCGGCCAGGTCGTAGCTGACGTTCTTGATCTTCGTCGGCTTGCGCATCCAGTCCAGCCGTTCGGCGGCCTTGCCCCAGAATGCATCCGGGTCGGACACCGAAGCCTGGTACTGCTGCTCGTAAGACGTCTTGTCGATGCGTGCCTTGGCGGCGAACTGCGGATCGACGGGGTAGATATCAGCCATGGCACCCTCACTTGCACGTTGACTTTGTATGTGCGGTCGCAGCATCGCAACGACCCTCCGCCACCAGTTTGCCCCATCCACCCCCGGTCGCGTCACCACGGCGCTTAGACCATGGTCGAAAGTCGGTGCCCTGCAGGCCCGGGTTCGACCAATGGCGAATACCGCTATACATAAACGCCCCGCAGTCTCGGCTCGACCGTGCCCCACGCGCGGCATCACCTTGCCACTTGGGAGAGAGGGCAACATGAGCCACCGTACGTTGAAAGCCGTGCGCAAACCTTTGGCGGCCTGCCTGCTGGTCGCCCTGGTCGCACCGGGCATGGCGTTCGCAGAGACCGCCAAAGAGAAAGCGCTTGAATCACGCGTTGCCGAGCTGGAGCGCCAGGTCCAGGCGCTGTTGTCCTCGCAGCAGCAACAGCAGACCCAGATCGTGCAGACCCAGCAGGCCGTGACCGATGTCCGCGCCGTCCAGGCCGAGCAGAAGCCGGTCGCGCAGGTGCCGGCCGGCAAGCAGCCGATCCAGGTCACCACCATCACCCCGGGCGCCGCGCCGGGCACCACGGTCAAGATCGGCGGCTTCATCAAGGCCGATTTCATGGCCACCCAGACCAGCGATGGCCAGCTGGCCGACGATGCCACCGGCCGCGCGCTGTACCTGCCCGGCCAGACCCCGGTGGCCGGTGCCGGCGGCTCGGGCAAGCGCTCGGACGTGGACTACAACGCCCACGCCAAGTTCTCGCGCTTCAACATCGGCATCGACAACGTCAGCGAATCGGGCAACAAGGCCGGTGCGATGTTCGAGATGGACTTCTTCGGCAACTCGCTGGGCAACCAGACCGCCACCAACACCTACGGCGTGACCCTGCGCCACGCCTACATGTACTGGAACAACTGGCTGGCCGGCCAGACCTGGTCCAACTTCATGGATGCGGCGGCACTGCCGGAAGCGGTCGACTTCGTCGGCCCGACCGATGGCGTGGTGTTCGTGCGCCAGGCCCAGGTGCGCTACACCCAGGGCGGCTTCAGCGTCGCCCTGGAAAACCCGGAAACCACCACCCTTACCGGTACCCGCAATCCGGTCACCGGCGTGTGGACCAACGCCAGCGCCAACTCCGACCGTGGCAGCCTGCCCGACCTGACGATGCGTTATGGCTGGAAGGGTGACTGGGGCACCTTCGGCGTCGGCGGCATCGTCCGCCAGCTGAAGGTCGACAACCAGGCTACCGGCGCCAAGGCCGACAAGGTGGCTGGCGGCCTGACCCTGGGCGGCAAGTGGGTGATGGGCGGCAACGATTCGCTGCACTACCAGCTGACCGGTGGCGAGGGCATCGCCCGCTACATCGGCCTGGGCGTCACTGCGGATACCGCCTATGACATCGCCCGCGACGAACTGAACCCGACCGGCGTGCTGGCCGGCTACGTGGGTTGGCGCCATGCCTTCTCGCCGAAGCTGCGCACCAACCTGATCTACGCCCGCAGCGACTACGACAACGATGGCAGCCTGGGGCCGCTGGTCACCAAGAGCGTGCAGAGCATCCGCGGCAACATCTTCTACACGCCGATGCCCAAGGTCGATATCGGTGCCGAGTACATGTACGGCGTGCGTGAGATCGAAGATGGGCGCAAGGGCGACATCAACCGTCTGCAGTTCACCACGAAGTACAGCTTCTGAATAGGTGCCGACCAACGGTCGGTACCTGCCTAGATCGAGTGCCGATCAACGGTCGGCACCCACCAACAACGATTGCTTCGGAGGGGAAGCATCCCATGTCAACAACACCTGCACCGGCGAAAGCCCAACTCACCCAGGGCCACAAGAAGGTCATCTTCGCGTCCAGCCTGGGCACCGTTTTCGAGTGGTATGACTTCTTCCTGTACGGCTCGCTTGCCGCGATCATCGCCAAGCAGTTCTTCAGTGGCGTCAACGAAACCACGGGCATGATCTTCGCCCTGCTGGCCTTCGCCGCCGGCTTCTTCGTGCGTCCGTTCGGCGCGGCCTTCTTCGGCAGCCTCGGCGACCGCATCGGCCGCAAGTACACCTTCCTGGTCACCATCCTCATCATGGGTATCTCGACCTTCCTGGTCGGCGTGCTGCCCAACTACGCCTAGATCGGTTTCGCCGCACCGGTCATCCTGATCGTGCTGCGCCTGGCCCAGGGCCTGGCGATGGGCGGTGAGTACGGTGGCGCTGCGACCTACGTGGCCGAACATGCCCCGGCAGACAAGCGTGGCCTGTACACCAGCTTCATCCAGTGCACGGCCACGCTCGGCCTGTTCATGTCGCTGCTGATCATCCTGGCCTGCCGCTACTTCCTGGGCAACGAAGCCTTCGAAGCCTGGGGCTGGCGCATTCCGTTCCTGGTCTCGATCCTGCTGCTGGGTGTTTCCGTGTGGATCCGCCTGCAGCTGAGCGAATCGCCGCTGTTCCAGCAGATGAAGGCCGAGGGCAAGGGCTCCAAGACCCCGTTCCGTGACAGCCTGAAGGGCGGCAACCTGAAGCTGATGCTGCTGGTCCTGCTGGGCGCCGCAGCCGGCCAGGCCGTGGTCTGGTACGGTGGCCAGTTCTACGCGCTGTTCTTCCTGAGCAGCATGCTGAAGGTCGACGCCACCACCTCCTACCTGCTGATCGCCGCCGCGCTGGCGCTGGGCGTGCCGTTCTTCATCTTCTTCGGTTGGCTGTCCGACCGTATCGGCCGCAAGAAGATCATCCTGGCCGGCTGCCTGCTGGCCGCCGTCACCTACATTCCGATCTTCAAGGGCCTGACCCACTTCGCGAACCCGGCCATCGAAGAGGCCCGCAGCAACTCACCGGCCCTGGTTGTGGCCGATCCGAACACCTGCTCGTTCCAGTTCGATCCGGTCGCCGTGCGTAAGTTCACCAGCTCCTGCGACATCGCCACTGCCGCGCTGACCAAGGCGGGCGTGCCGTATGACGTGCAGCCGGCCGCTGCCGGTTCGCTGGCCATGGTCAATGTGGGCAGCGCCAGCGTCACCTCGTACGAGGGGGCCGGCCTGACCAAGGAAGAAAGCAAGGCCAAGGCCGATGCCTTCGGTGCCGAACTGAAAACCGCGCTGACCGGTGCGGGTTACCCGGCCAAGGCCGATGGCTCGCGCATCAACATCGCCGGCACGATCTTCATGCTGTGGCTGCTGGTGCTGTACGTGACCATGGTCTACGGCCCGATCGCCGCCTACCTGGTCGAACTGTTCCCGACCCGCATCCGCTACACCTCGATGTCGCTGCCGTACCACATCGGCAACGGCTGGTTCGGTGGCTTCCTGCCGGCGATCTCCTTCGCGCTGGTGGCTGGTACCGGCAACCTGTACTACGGCCTGTGGTACCCCATCATCATCGCGCTGATGTCGGTGGTGATCGGCGGCCTGTTCCTGCGTGAAACGAAGAACGTGGACATCACCAAGTAAGAATGATGTTCATTGGATGAAGGAGAGGCCGTGGTGAAGACCACGGCCTTTTCGTTTCCCTGTAGCGCCGAGCCATGCTCGGCGACCGCGCAACGCGCGGCACAAAACTCCGCAGACGCGAACAGACAGCGCTCAATGCCGTCATCGCGGTTGACAAGCATCCGAAGCGACACGCCCTCTCGCGCCCGGGGTCAGATCCCTTTCGCGCGCGAAAGGGATCTGACCCCATCGAGACCGCCGCCTCACGTGCGCACGCCGTATAGTCGCGGAATGAGCATCTCAGCCGCCGACCTCCCCGCCATCCTGCACACCCTGCGCAGCGCCTGGCAGGCCCAGCGCCCTTCGCTTGACCAGCGCGAAGCCGACCTGCGCCGCTTGCGCGAGGCGCTGCAGGCGCGCATGGATGAAATGGCCCAGGCCATCGCCGAGGACTTCGGCCACCGCGCCCACGTTGAATCGAAGCTGGCCGATGGCATGAGCGTGCTGTCGGCCATCGATCATCTGCGTCGGCACCTGCGGCGCTGGTCGAAGCCGCAGCGGGCATCGGCGGGATGGAAGCTGTGGCCGGCGCGCGCGCAGCTGCGGCCGACGCCACTCGGCGTGGTCGGCGTGATCTCACCTTGGAACTACCCGGTCACGCTGGCGCTGGTGCCGCTGGTCACGGCCATCGCCGCCGGCAACCACGTGCTGCTGAAGCCATCCGAGCACACCCCGCGCACCAGCGCGTTCCTGGCCGATCTGCTGGCCAGCGTGTTCCCGTTCGACCGGGTAGCAGTGGTGCAGGGCGGGGCGGACGTGGCTGCGGCGGTGTCCTCGCTGCCGCTGGACCATCTGCTGTTTACCGGTTCGACGGCGGTGGGCCGCAAGGTGATGGCCGCCGCGGCCGAGCATCTGGTGCCGCTGACGCTGGAGCTGGGCGGCAAATCCCCGGCGATTGTCTGCCGCGATTTCCCGCTGGAAAAGGCTGCCGCGCGACTGGCCACTGGTAAGTGGTTCAACGCGGGCCAGACCTGCATCGCGCCGGACTACGTGCTGATCGACACGGCGCGCCAGCGTGAGTTCGTGCAGGCGCTGCAGCAGCAGGTGCGCGAGCGTTACGGCGGTTTCAGCGATGCGGGTGACTACACGCGGATCATCAACGAAGGCCAGTACCAGCGCCTGCAGGGCTATCTGGCGCAGGCGCGCGAACGCGGTGTTCCGGTGATTGCGCTGGCGCAGGTGGACCAGGCGCGCGCCGACCGCGAGCGCCTGTTGGTGCCGACGGTAGTGCTGGACCCGCCGGATGATCTGGACCTGATGCGCGAGGAGATCTTCGGGCCGATCCTGCCGGTGCGGGCCTACCCGGACCTGGAAGCCGCGCTGGCCGATGTGCTGTCGCGCGACCGCCCGCTGGCGTTGTATCCCTTCAGCCATGACACGGCCACGGTGGAGCGCATTCTCGGCCAGGTGGTGGCGGGCGGGGTAACGGTCAACGACACGCTGCTGCACTTCGCCGCCGACGGCCTGCCGTTTGGCGGGGTGGGGGCGAGTGGCATGGGCGCGTACCACGGCCGGGCCGGCTTCGATGCCATGAGCAAGCGGCTGCCGGTGCTGTGGCAGTCGCGCTGGGCGGCCAGTGACCGGCTGCGGCCGCCGTATTCGAGGATTGCGGGGTTGTTGAAGCTGCTGGTTCGGTGACGCCATGCGGGCACGTTCACCTGTAGAGCCGAGCCCGCGCTCGGCTGCCTTCTGTCGTTCAACCGCAGCCGAGCGTGGGCTCGGCTCTACAAGGCAACCCAGGCCCACCCGGGTAGAATGCCCCCCATGAAAATCGCCTCGTGGAACGTCAATTCGCTCAATGTCCGCCTGCCGCACCTGGAGCAGTGGCTCAAGGATTTCGGCCCGGACATCGTCGGTATCCAGGAAACCAAGCTGGAGGACCACAAGTTCCCCGATTCGGCGCTGATCGCCGCGGGCTACCGCAGCGTGTTTGCCGGCCAGAAGACCTACAACGGCGTAGCCCTGCTGTCGCGTGAGCCGGCGCAGGACGTGCAGATCGGCATCCCTGGCTTCGAGGACGAGCAGAAGCGCGTCATCGCCGGCACCTTCGGCGACCTGCGGGTAATCAACCTGTACGTGGTGAACGGCCAGGACGTCGGCACCGAAAAGTACGAGTACAAGCTGCGCTGGCTGGAAGCGGTGCATGCCTGGATCGCGCAGGAACTGCAACGCCATCCGAAGCTGATCGTGATGGGTGACTTCAACATCGCACCGGACGTGCGCGACGTACCCGACCCCGAGGTCTGGAACGAGAACCACATCCTGACCTCCACCGCCGAGCGCGGCGCGTTGCAGAAGCTGCTGCAGCTGGGCTTGCACGATGCGTTCCGCCTGCACAACGACGAGGCCGGCGTGTTCAGCTGGTGGGATTACCGCGCCGCCGGCTTCCGTCGCAACCTGGGCCTGCGTATCGATCTGACCTTGGTCTCCGATGCGCTGAAGGCCAGTGCGGTGGCCTCGGGCATCGACCGCGAGCCGCGTACCTGGGAACGCCCCAGCGACCATGCGCCGGCGTGGGTGGAAGTGGGTTGAAGCGGTAGCGCCGGGCCATGCCCGGCGACCGCAGCGGCGGCAGGGAGACGCCGGGCGTGGCCCGGCGCTACCCCTCGCTTCACCGTATGCTCTTGCGGGTGAACAGGTTGACGATGGCCAGCAGGATCACCGCGCCGATCAGCGAGAACAGGAATGTGCGCAGGGTGATGGCATCGTTGATGCCGCCGCCGAACAGGAAGCCGGCAATCAGCGCGCCGACGATGCCCACCACGATGTTGAGGATGATGCCCTGCTGGGCGTCGCGACGCATGATGATGCTGGCCAGCCAGCCCACGATGCCGCCAACGATCAGCCAGATGATTATGCCCATGAACGTGACCTCTGGAAGTGGAAGGGACGGGGACCAGTTGACCCGCAGTGCCGTGAAACCGTCGTGCAATCCCGTGACGGGGGCGTCCGGATGAGCCTGCCAGCCACCCTCGACGGCCCCTGGCGCTTCGGCCCGGTGAGGGTCTGGCGCTGCCCGCATGTGCCCGGCCAGCGCGGTGAGCCGCAGGCGCGGCAGGTGCTGGCGCAGGCGCTGGGCGGCGAACCCGATGCCCTGCCGCTGGTGCGCGACGACAAGGGCCGCCCCGAACTGGCCGGCGCGCTGGCCCACTACGGCACCGGCTGGAGCCACAGCGGCGAAGTGCTGCTGGTGGCGCTGGGCGAGGGCGTGCGGCTGGGCGTGGACCTGGAACTGCTGCGCCCGCGCCCGCGGCTGCTGGAAATCATCCATCGCTTCTTCCACCCCGATGAAGTTGCGTGGCTGCACGGGCTGGCCGCCGACGAGCGCGAACACTGGTTCTTCCGCGTGTGGTGCGCCAAGGAAGCGCTGCTCAAGGCGCACGGCCAGGGCATCTCCTTCGGCCTGCACCGCCTGCAGCTGGCACCCGCCGCCGATGGTGCCCTGCACCTGCGCTGGTGCGACGCCGAACTGGGCCAGGCCGAGCGCTGGCACCTGCACGAATGGCAGGCCAGCGGCCAGTTCCGCGCCGCATTGGCCTGGTATCCGCAGTGAAAGCGGCGAACCGGCGGGCAAAACCGGCGATAATGCCGGCATGAGCGAACACGATCTTCCCGCCGGCGTGGTCTCCACGCTGGAACAGGGCCTGGCCAGCATGGGCCTGGCGGCCGCATTGGCGCCGCCGCTGCTGCGCTACCTGGCGCTGCTGCACCGCTGGAACGGCACCTACAACCTCACTGCCATCCGCGATCCGCAGGAAATGGTCACCCGCCACCTGCTCGATTCCCTGGCGATGCAGCCGTTCGTGGCCGATGGCAGCCTGGCCGATCTCGGTACCGGCCCCGGGCTGCCGGGCATCCCGCTGGCCATCGCCTGCCCGGGCCTGCAGGTCACCCTGGTGGAGAGCAACGGCAAGAAGGCGCGCTTCATGCGCGAAGCCGTGCGCCAGCTGGGCCTGACCAACGCGCGCGTGGCCGAATCGCGTGCCGAGGCGCTGGACGAGGCCGGCCGCTACGACCAGCTGACCGCGCGCGCGATGGACACCCTGGCCGGCATCGTCCGCGTCGGTGGCCACCTGCTGCGCCCCGGTGGCGTGCTGCTGGCCATGAAGGGCGTCTACCCGCATGACGAGATCGCGGCCCTGCCGGCAGGCTGGCAGGTGCGCGAGGTGACCCCGCTGAGCGTGCCCGGCCTGGCCGGCGAACGCCATCTGGTTACCGTTACAGGCCCCTGAACCCCGCCGCCCGCCCTTTGCGAAACAACGGGTTGGCGATCCATGATTTCCGCACGGGGCCGGTTGTACGCATAATGACCGGTCCCAGCACACGTCGACGAGGCACACCCGCATGGCCCGCATCATCGCCATCGCCAACCAGAAGGGTGGCGTCGGCAAGACCACGACCGCCGTCAACCTGGCCGCTTCCCTGGCCAACGCACCCAAGCGCGTGCTGTTGGTCGACCTGGATTCACAGGGCAACGCGACCATGGGCAGTGGCGTGGACAAGCGCGAGCTGGTCTCCTCCACCTACGATCTGCTGCTGGGCGAAGCCAAGGCAGCGGACGTGCGCGTGGCCACCGCCGAGGGCTACGATCTGCTGCCGGGCAACATCGACCTGACCGCGGCCGAGATCCAGCTGATGGCGCAGGAAGAGCGCGAGCAGCGCCTGAAGCGCGCGCTGGCGCCGATCCGCGACGAGTACGACTACATCCTGATCGACTGCCCGCCGGCGCTGTCGCTGCTGACGCTCAACGCGCTGGCTGCCGCCGATTCGGTGCTGGTGCCCATGCAGTGCGAGTACTACGCACTGGAAGGCCTGAGCGCGCTGGTGGAAACCATCGAAGCGCTGCGCACCAACCTCAACCCGGTGCTGGAGATCGAGGGCGTGCTGCGCACCATGTTCGACGTGCGCAACAACCTCGCCAACGCGGTGTCGGCCGAACTGACCGAGCACTTCGGTGACCGCGTGTTCCGCACCATCGTGCCGCGCAACGTGCGCCTGGCCGAGGCCCCCAGCCACGGCCAGAGCATCGTCGGCTACGACCGCGCCTCGCGCGGTGGCGTGGCCTACCTGGGCCTGGCCGGCGAGATCATCCGCCGCAACAACGAACGCAACAAGGCCGCCAAGGCCGTGGAGACCGCCTGATGACCAGCAAGCCTGCAGCCAAGAAGCGAGGCCTCGGCCGCGGACTGGACGCCCTGCTGGGCCCCAAGGGCGCAGCCAGCCAGGTGCAGGCCACCACTGCGGTCATCGAGCCCCTGCCGGGTGAAGTGCTGCGCAAGCTGGCCGTGGGCCAGCTGCAGCCGGGCAAGTACCAGCCGCGCCGCGAGATGGACGAGGGCAAGCTCTCCGAGCTGGCCGATTCGATCAAGTCGCAGGGCGTGATCCAGCCGATCCTGGTGCGCCAGCTGCCGGCGGGCAACTACGAAATCGTCGCCGGTGAACGCCGCTGGCGTGCATCGCAGCTGGCCGGGCTGGACGAAGTGCCGGTGGTGGTGCGCGAGCTGGAAGACCGCACCGTCATCGCGATGGCGCTGATCGAGAACATCCAGCGCGAAGACCTCAACCCGCTGGAAGAAGCCGAAGCGCTGCAGCGCCTCATCAGCGAATTCACCCTGACCCACGCCGAGGCCGCCGAGGCCGTCGGCCGCTCGCGCGCGGCGGTGTCCAACCTGCTGCGCCTGCTGGAGCTGCCGGTGGCCATCCGCCTGCTGCTGGAAACCCGCCGCCTGGAAATGGGCCACGCCCGCGCGCTGCTGACCCTGGCCCCGGAACTGGCCGGCAAGCTGGCCCAGGAAGCGGCCGATGAAGGCTGGTCGGTGCGCGAGGTCGAGCGCCGTGCGCAGGCCTTCGCCGCCGGCAAGGTGCCGAGCAACCGCCCGGTGGCCACGCCGAAGGTGCAGCAGGCCGACATCGCCTCGCTGGAAACCGAGCTGTCCGAATCGCTGGGCACCAGGGTGGCCATCAACCATGGCCGCGGCGGCAAGGGCAAGCTGATCATCCATTACACCGATCTGGACACGCTGGACGGCGTGCTGGAAAAGCTGCGCACCCGCCAGGGCTGAGCGCGGCAGCGCTGCAGCAGCGCCAGGCAACAGGACGCACACGCCGCAGGACGGCTTCGTGCCGCGGCTCATCCACGGAGCAGGAATGAGCATGGACATCGACGACGTCAGCCCGGGCGGCAGCCCGATCCTGGTGCACAGCCGCGAGAAGGACTTCACCCCGGCCCAGGGTGAATCGCACATCGAGGCCATCAGCGCACATATCGAGCGCCACCTGGGGCCGATCTCGGGCGTATTCCACGAAATCATCTCCGACCTCGTGCATATCGACGTCATGTCGTGCCGGCCAGTGAGCCGTTTCCGTACCTGCGCCTGGTGACCTCAGGCATGAGCGACCTGCCGATGACCCTGCCCGGAGGTGCGCCCGGCTCGGCATACATGGAGCTGATGGTGACTCTGCCGGCCGACTGGCCGATCAGCGCTGATGCCTTCGAGGACGAGCGCAACTACTGGCCGGTGCGGTTGCTGAAGACGCTGGCACGGCTGCCGCACGAGTACGACACCTGGCTCGGCTTCGGCCACACCATTCCCAACGGCCACCCGGCCGAGCCCTACGCCCCGGGCGTGGGTTTCGATGGCGCCATCGTGCTGCCGCCGGTCACCGCCCCCGAGGGCTTCGGCACGCTGCAGCTGGACGACGCCAGGACCATCGAGTTCATGTCCATCGTCCCGCTGTACCCGGAGGAGATGGACCTGAAGCTGAAGAAGGACGCCGAGGCCCTGCTGGACCGCTTCGATGCGAAGAACATCCAGGACGTGATCGTGCCGGGTCGGGTAAACGTCGCCAGAAAGCGCTTCGGTTTCTTCTGAGACCGGTAACATCCACCGTCTGAACTTCGTTACAGAGTCTCTGCCATGACCATCCTGCTCACCGGCGCTGCCGGCTTCATCGGTGCCTACACCGCCCGCGCGCTGCTGGGGGCAGGCCAGGCCGTGGTCGGGCTGGACAACTTCAACGACTACTACGACCCGCAGATCAAGCGCGATCGCGTGGCCGCGCTGTGCCCGGGCCTGGACCTGCGCATCCTGGACCTGACCGACCAGCAGGGCCTGGCCGCGCTGTTCGATGAGGTGCAGCCGACGGCGGTGATTCACCTGGCCGCGCAGGCCGGCGTGCGTTACTCGCTGGAAAATCCTCATGCCTACGTTGACAGCAACCTGACCGGCTTCGTCAACATGCTCGAGTTGTGCCGCCACCGTGGCGTGCAGCACCTGGTGTATGCGTCCAGCAGCTCGGTGTATGGCGATTCGGCCACGCCGCCGTTTTCCGAAGACCAGCGCGTGGACCAGCCGCGCTCGCTGTACGCTGCCACCAAGGCCGCCAACGAGCTGATGGCCTACACCTATGCGCAGCTGTACGGCCTGCATGCCACCGGCCTGCGCTTCTTCACCGTGTATGGCCCGTGGGGCCGGCCGGACATGGCGCCGCTGCTGTTCTCGCGCGCGGTGCTGGCCGGGCGGCCGATCGATGTGTTCAACGAAGGGCGCATGCAGCGCGATTTCACACATGTTTCCGACATCGTATCGGGCATCCTCGGCGCCCTCGCGCACCCCAGTACCGAAACGGTGCCGCACCGGGTGTTCAACCTCGGCAACCATACGCCGGTCGAGCTGGAGCGCTTCATCAGCGTGATCGAGCAGGCCGCCGGGCGCCCCGCGCAGAAGGTCTACAAGCCGATGCAGCCGGGTGACATGGTCCGCACGATGGCCGACACCCGACGCGCCCGTGACGCTTTTGGCTTCGATGCGGTGACCCCGATCGAACAGGGCCTGCCGCCGGTGGTGGCGTGGTGCCGCGACTATTTTGGCGATCGCGCCTGAGGACGGACCCTCACGCAGCCGGATTCATCTTCGGATAACCTCGGCTTCGGAGAATGCGCGGTCTTTGTATCCCTGCTGGCCGAGTGACCCATGAGCCAACCCGAGCTTTCCGTTGTCGTCCCGGTGTTCAACGAACGCGACAATGTCGCGCCCCTGGTCGGTGAGATCGTTGCCGCGCTGCGCGGCCACCTGCCGTTCGAGATCGTCTATGTGGACGACAACTCGCGCGATGACAGCCTGGCCGTGCTGCAGGGCCTGAAGACCAGCACCCCGGAACTGCGCGTGCTGCACCATGTCAGCCAGAGCGGGCAGAGCACCGCCGTCCGCACCGGCGTGCGCAACGCCCGCGCGCCGTGGATCGCCACCCTCGATGGCGACGGCCAGAACGATCCGGCCGATATTCCCAAGCTGCTGGCTGCACGGCAGTCGGCCGACGCGCAGGTGAAGCTGTTCGCCGGCTGGCGCGTCAACCGCCAGGACAGTGGGAGCAAGCGCTGGGCCAGCAAGTGGGCCAACGCGATCCGCGCGCGCATGCTGCGCGACGATACCCCCGACACCGGCTGCGGCATCAAGCTGTTCGAGCGCGAGGCCTTCCTCGACCTGCCGTATTTCGACCACATGCACCGCTACCTGCCGGCGCTGATGCAGCGCGCCGGCTGGAAGACCACCAGCGTGCCGGTCAACCACCGCCACCGCACCGCCGGCGTGTCCAAGTACAACAACCTGGGCCGCGCCCTGGTCGGCATCCGCGACCTGCGCGGCGTGGCGTGGCTGATCACCCGCAGCAAGCGCACTGCGGTGGAGGAGCGTTGATGGAGCTGCACTGGCTCGACCAGCCGCTGACCTGGCTGTACTGGACCGGCCTGCACGTCACCGGCTGGAAGCTGATCGGCTACACCGGCGCGCTGATGTTCGGCGGCCGCTGGCTGGTGCAGTTCGTGGCGTCCAAGCGTGCCGGCAAGCCGGTCATCCCGCGCCTGTTCTGGTACATGAGCGTGGTCGGCAGCCTGATGACCCTGAGCTACTTCCTGTTCTCGGCCAAGCAGGACTCGGTGGGCGTGCTGCAGAACCTGTTCCCGGCGTTCACCGCCCTGTACAGCCTGCACCTGGATATCCAGCACCGCGGCTGGAAGCGGGACAAGGCGAGCCACTGAGGCAAGGGGGCGGATCCCTTTCCGCAGGAAAGGGCTCTGACCCCGTCCGGATCCCCGACGCCGCACGTTCGTCGGTAGCGCCGGGCCATGCCCGGCGGATGGATCCGTTGTCCGCGCTGCGCGCTCGCGGGGCATGGCCCCGCGCTACCGGGCGCAGGCAGGACCTTCGTCCCATGCCACAGGCTGTGCACGGTGCGATCATCGGGATCTGCCTTCCCGGGAACCTGTGCTCGTGAAAACCCGCCTTGCCGTAGCTCTGTTGATTGCCCTGTCCGCTCCTGCGGTCGCCCTGGCTGCGCCGCCGGCCGCCGCTCCGGCCAGCATGGCCGCCGAATCGGCCGCCGATGCTGCCTTCCGTGCGCTGTACGAGAAGGAGTGGAAGTGGCGCCAGGATGGCGGTGGTGAAGCCAGCGAGGACGAGGACGCGCCGGCCAACGCCACCCGCATGCCTGATGTCGGCCCGGCCGCGCAGCAGGCCCGCCTGAAGGTCTGGGACGAAACCCTGGCCGACCTGAAGAAGATCGACGTCAAGGCCCTGTCGGCCGACAATCAGGTCAACTACGCGATCTACCGCGACCAGGTCTTCAACCTGGCCGAAGCCACGCGCCTGCGCACCTACGAGATGCCGTTCAATTCGGACTCCTCGTTCTGGTCCAACCTGTCCTTCATGGCCCGGCGCGAGATGAAGACCGCGCAGGACTACCGCAACTACATCGCCCGCCTGAACGACGTGCCGCGCTACTTCGGCCAGCAGACCGACAACATGCGCGCCGGCCTCAAGCGCGGTTTCAGCGTGCCGCGCGCGGTGCTGGACGGCCGCGAGGTCTCCATCGCCACCGTCGCCGAGCTGAAGGACCCGACGACCTCGCCGCTGTACGCGCCCTTCAAGAAGCTGCCCGCCAGCATCCCGGCCGCCGAACAGGCCGCCCTGCGCGAACAGGCCGCGGAGGCCATCAGCGGCAAGGTGGTGCCGGCGTTCCAGCAGCTGCGCACCTTCTTCGTCAGCGAATACGTGCCGCAGGCGCGCACCACCCTGGCCGCCGAGGCCATGCCCGGTGGCAAGGCCTTCTACAGGCAGCAGATCCACGAATACACCACGCTGGACCTGTCGCCCGATGAGATCCACCGCATCGGCCTGGGTGAAGTGGCGCGCATCCAGAAGGAGATGAACGACATCATCCAGCAGGTGCAGTTCAAGGGCAGCTTCGCTGAATTCCTGACTTTCCTGCGCACCGATCCGCAGTTCTACGCCAAGACCCCGGAAGAGCTGCTGTCGCGCGCTGCGTGGATCTCCAAGCGCGCCGATGGTCAGCTCGGCCGGTTCATGACGCTGCCGCGTGCGCGCTTCACCATCGTGCCGGTGCCGCCGGATATCGCCCCGTTCTGGACGGCCGGTCGCGGTGGCATGGGCACCTACTGGGTCAACACCTACGACCTGCCGTCGCGCCCGCTGTACAACCTGCCGGCGCTGACCCTGCATGAGTCCGACCCGGGCCATGCGCTGCAGGGCGCGATCGCCTCCGAGCAGAAGGACCTGCCCGAGTTCCGCCGCAACGCCTACATCTCCGCCTATGGGGAAGGCTGGGCGCTGTACTGCGAGAAGCTGGGCGTGGAAATGGGCATCTATGAAACCCCGTACGAGGATTTCGGCCGCCTGACCTACGAAATGTGGCGTGCCGCGCGCCTGGTCATCGACACCGGCGTGCACAGCAAGGGCTGGACCCGCGCACAGGCCCTGGCCTACCTGCGCGATCACACCGCGCTGAGCGAGCATGAAGTGACCACCGAGGTGGATCGCTACATTTCCTGGCCGGGCCAGGCGCTGAGCTACAAGCTGGGCGAGATCGCCATCGTGCGCCTGCGCGCACAGGCCGAGAAGGAACTGGGCGAGAAGTTCGACATCAAGGGCTTCCACGATGTGATCCTGAAGCAGGGCTCGGTGCCGCTGCCGGTGCTGGAGCAGCAGATCCAGACGTACATCGCCGAGCGGAAGAAGGCCTGAGGGTCAGGTGACCGGGTCGGAGCCCCGCCGTTGGCGGGGATCCGACTCTGATCCGGGGTCGGATCCCTTTCCACCGGAAAGGGCTCCGACCCCAACGCACCTCAGCGCTTTACCAGTCGCCCGGAAAACGTCGGCAGCACCAGCAACGTCAGCAGCGTGGCGGTGATCAGACCACCGATCACCACCGTCGCCAGCGGCTTCTGCACCTCCGCGCCGGCACCACTGGCGATGGCCATCGGTATGAAGCCGACGATGGCCACCAGGGCCGTGGTCAGCACCGCGCGGATGCGGCTGGCGGCACCATTGATGGCCGCCTGCATCGGCAGGTCGCCGCCCTCCAGCCGCTCGCGGATCGCCTGCATCAGCACCAGGCCGTTCAACGTGGCCACGCCGGAGACGGCGATGAAGCCCACTGCGGCCGACACCGAGAACGGCATGCCACGCAGCAGCAGGGCGAGGATGCCGCCGACCAAGGCCAATGGCACGCAGCTGAACACCAGCAGCGCTTCCTTGCCGCTGCGCAGGGCCATGAACAGCAGGCCGCCGATCAGCAGGAACACCACCGGCACCACGGTGGCCAGCCGCTTCTCCGCGCGCTGCAGGTTCTCGAACTGGCCGCCCCAGCGCAGGTAGGCACCGGCCGGCAACGCCACGTCGGCCACCGCCGCCTGGGCTTCGCTGACGAAGCCACCGAGATCGCGGCCGCGCACGTTGGCCTGCACCACCACCCGCCGGCTGCCGTCGCTGCGGCTGATCTGGTTCGGCCCTTCGCTGACGCTGATGCGTGCCAGCGAGGACAACGGCACCACCTGGCCTGCCGGCGTGGCGATCGGCAGCGCGGCCAGCTGGTCCGGATCGTTGCGTGCGGCATCGTCCAGGCGCACCACCACATCGAAGCGTCTGTCGCCTTCGAAGATCCGCCCGGCCGCGGTACCACCGATGCCGGTGGACAACGCATCACTCACGTCCGCCGCGGTCAGCCCATGCTGCGCGGCTGCCACGTGGTCGATCTTGACGTTGAGCGTGGGCAGGCCGGAAATCTGCTCCACCCGCACGTCGGCGGCGCCGTCCACCGCGCGCAGCTTCAACGCCACCTGATCGGCCACCTTCTGCAGTGTGGCGAAATCATCGCCGTACACCATCACCGCCAGGTCCGTGCGCACGCCGGAAATCAGCTCGTTGAAGCGCAGTTCGATCGGCTGGCTGAACTCGAAACTGTTGCCCAGCTGCTGCCCGGCCAGCTGCTCGAAACGCTGCACGAGCGCTTCCTTGTCCAGCGACGGATCGGGCCACTGCGCGCGCGGCCTCAGCACGATCACGCTGTCGGAGATGTTGGTCGGCATCGGGTCGATGGCCGCTTCGGCGGTACCGGTGCGCGAGAACACCGTTTCCACTTCCGGCTGTCCGGCCAGCGCTTCTTCCAGCGCCAGCTGCATCGCCAGCGACTGCTCCAGCGAAGTGGACGGCACGCGCAGGGCCTGCATCGCCACGTTGCCTTCGTCCAGGGTGGGCATGAACTCGCGGCCCAGCAGCGAGAACGAAGCGATGCCGACCACCACCATCATCACCGCACCGGCCAGCACCGTGCGCGGATGCGTGACCGCACGACGGACCACCGGCTCAATACGCGCACGCAGCACGCGGATCAGTTTCGTCTCGTGCTTGCCGTCGCCAGCATACGCGTCGCCGTGCTTCACCGTGGGCTCGCGGACCAGCAGCGCGGCCATCGCCGGCACGAAGGTGAAGGAGAAGATGAAGGCGCCGACCAGGGCCAGCATGAAGGTGGCCGCCATCGGGTGGAACGTCTTGCCTTCTACGCCTTCCAGGGTGAGGATCGGTGCGAACACCAGCAGGATGATCAGCTGGCCAAAGGCTGCAGGCCGCGCCATCTTCATGGCCGAATCGGCAGCCACGCGCAGGCGCTCCATCGCGGTCAACGCACGGCCAAGTTCGGCGCGGCGCTGGCCCAGCATCAGCAGCGTCGATTCGATCACGATCACCGCGCCATCCACCAGGATGCCGAAATCCAGCGCGCCCAGGCTCATCAGGTTGCCGCTGATGCCGAAGCGGTTCATGCCGATCACTGCGAACAGGAACGACAACGGAATCACCAACGCGGTGATCGCCGCTGCGCGCAGGTTGCCCAGCAGCAGGAACAGCACCACCACCACCAGCAGCGCGCCTTCGCTGAGGTTCTTCGCCACGGTCCTGATGGTGGCGTTGACCAGTTCGCTGCGGTCCAGCACCGGCACCGCCACGATGGACGGTGGCAGCGAGGTGTTCACCTGCTGCAGGCGTTCCGCGGCGGCCTGGGCCACGGTGCGGCTGTTGCCGCCGGCAATCATCAGCGCAGTGCCGAGCACGGCTTCGTGGCCGTTGCGGCTGGCCGCACCCAGGCGTGGCGCGCGGCTCAAGGCCACCTCGGCCACATCCGCCACGCGTACCACCACGCCATTGCGCGTGGCTACCGGGGCCTGCGCCAGGTCGTCGGTGGTCAGCGCCAGGCCATCGGCACGCACCACCAGGCCCTCGCCGGCGCGCTGCACGAAGCCGGCGCCGGCCTGCACGTTGGAACGTTGCAGGGCAGTGACCAGGTCGGCCAGGCCCAGGCCATGCGCGGCCAGCCGCGCGCTGTCCGGGTGCACGCCGTATTCCTTGACGTAGCCGCCGACCGTGTCGACACCGGCCAGCCCCGGGCTGGAGCGCATCTGCGGCGCGATGATCCAGTCCTGCACGGTGCGCAGGTAGGTGGCGCGTTCTTCCGGCGTGCGCAGCAGGGTGCCTTCCGGCGTGCGGTAGACCTCGCCGGCCTGCCAGCCGGCCGCACCGGGTTTGGCCAGCTGGGCCGGATCGAACGCGGTGAAATCCACCGTCCACATCAGTACCTCGCCCAGGCCGGTGGTGACCGGCGACAACAGCGGCGATGCACCGTCGGGCAGATCGTCGGCGGCCTCGCGCATGCGCTCGGCCACCTGCTGGCGGGCGAAGTAGATGTCGGTCTCATCGGTGAAGATGGCGGTGACCTGCGAGAAGCCATTGCGTGACAGCGAGCGGGTGGTGGTCAGGCCGGGAATGCCGGCCAGCGCGGTTTCCAGCGGGTAGGTCACCTGCCGCTCGATCTGTTCCGGCGTCAGCGCCGGTGCCACAGTGTTGATCTGCACCTGGCGGTTGGTGATGTCCGGCACCGCGTCGATCGGCAGCTTGCCCAGCTGCAGCAGGCCGACCGCCGCGAGCAGGGCGGCAACCACCACCACCAGCCAGCGGTGGCGGACCGCGGCTTCAATGATCAGCTTGAACATGGTCGCGTCCTCAGTGCCCGTGCTCGGCTTCGCCCTTGGCCAGCTCGGCCTTGAGCAGGAAGGCGTTGGCGCCGACGATGCGTTCGCCGCCGGTCAGCCCACCGAGGATCTCGATGCGGTCACCGGCACGGCGGCCGGCCAGCACCGGCTGCGCCTTGAAGCCGCCGTCGACGGCGACGAACACCGCGCTGCGGCCATCGACGTTCTGCACCGCAGCGGCCGGCACGCTGAGCGCGTCGCCCTGGGCCTCGGTGACCACCGCGGCCGACACCGGCGAACCTGTCGGCGGCAGCGCGGCGTTCACCGGCATGGCACGGATCACCGCCACGCCGCCCTGCTGGCGCACATCCGCGGCCGAGCCGGTGACGGTGGCGCTGAAGCTGCCACCCGGCCCGCTCACTTCCAGCGTCATGCCCGGCGTGACCTGTGCGGCCAGCGCCGGTGGCGCGGTGAACACCAGCTCGTTCATCGCCGGATCGGCGACCTCGGCCACCACGCTGCCGGCAGTGACCACACCGCCCGGCGTGACCTGCACATTGCCGACGATGCCGGCCACCGGGCTGGTGATGCGTACGCGGCCGCTGGCATCGGGCGCGCCATTGGCCGCTGCCTGTGCCTGTGCCGCTGCGGCCTGCGCCTGCGCAGCCATGGCACGTGCATGCGAGGTTTCCAGATCCTGGCGCGCGATCACGCCCTGTTCCACCAGCGTCCTGTCGCGACCGTGGGCCAGGCGTGCGGCCTTGGCCTCGGCGGCGGCCGCCAGCGCATTGGCGCGGAACACCGCGGCCTCGCCGCTGAGCACGATGGCCAGCGTCTGGTTCTGCTTCACGGCCGTGCCCGGTGCCACCAGCACGCGCTCGACGCGGCCGGTCACGCTGGACGCTACCGAGGCGCGCGCGCCGATCGACGGTTCGACACGGCCGGACAGGCGCGTGGATCCGCCACCGCCACGACCGACGGCGACCACCTCGATGGATGACGCCTTGATCTGTTCCGGCGTCAGCGCGACCACGCCTTCATCGGCTTCGGTCGCGGCGTCGGGCGCGGTTCCAGCGCTGCCCGGGGCATGGCCATGGCCATCGTCGGCAGCAGCAGTCGGGGGCTGTGCAGTGCCAGTGCAGCCGGCCAGCAGCGCGCCCAACACGGCAGCGGCCATCAACGAAAAAGTACGGTGGAACATCAGCGAACCTCCACAAACGGGGGGCGCCCTTCCAGGCGGGCCAGATCGAGTTCTGCCGCCACGCGCGACAGGCGTGCATCCACGGCGCTGCTGCGTGCGGCGATGAGGGCACTGCGCGTGCTGCGCAGTTCCAGCTGCGAGATGCGTCCGGCGTCGAAGCCGATGCGGGCCAGCCGGTAGGCTTCCTCAGCAGCCACGACGCTGTCATCGGCGGCGCGTGTGCGGCTGCCGGCGGCCTTCAGCCCGGCCACGGCCGAGAGGCGTTCGGCCTCGCTGTCGCGGCGCTGCTGGTCCAGCCGTGCTTCGGCCGCACGCTGTTCGGCGCTGGCCGCGCGGATGCCGCCGCGGTTGCGGTCGAATAATGGGATCGAAAGGCTCACGCCCAGCGTATAGGCCTGTTCGCGGTTCTCGCGGAAGCGGGTCTGCGCGGCGGTCACGCTGAGATCGGGCAGGGCACGCTTGCGTTCCACGTCAACCAGACGGGTGCTGGCCTGTGCCTCGGCTTCGGCGATACGCACCGCCAGCGCGGCGTCGGCG
Organism: Stenotrophomonas sp. SPM; assembly: GCF_003105135.1. Taxonomy (NCBI): domain Bacteria; kingdom Pseudomonadati; phylum Pseudomonadota; class Gammaproteobacteria; order Lysobacterales; family Lysobacteraceae; genus Stenotrophomonas; species Stenotrophomonas sp. SPM. Next base: position 54,043 of record NZ_QETL01000012.1, read on the forward strand.
GCGCCGCGCGGCAGCGGCGGTGTGCGGTCCAGCAGACTGCTGTCGATCGACTGCACCGGCGTATCCAGCAGGGCCGCACTGGTCAGGCGCGCCAAAGCCGCATCGCGGAAGGCCTGCGCTTCATCCAGTGCTGCCGTGGCATTGGCCACTTCGCTGCGCGCCTGCACCGCGCGCAGCTGCGGTTCGCGGCCCTGCTCCACCAGCGCGTCGACGGCCACGGCATCGTCGCGGGTCAGGGCCAGCGCTTCCTTGGCCAGGGCGTAACGACGCAGCGCGCTCTCGGCCTGCGCGTAGAACGCTGCCAGCTGGCTGGCTACATCACTGCGGCTCTGCGTCCCTCGCAGTGTTGCGGCCTGTGCTTCGGCGCGGGCAGCACCTACACGTGCACCACGCTGGCCCCAGATTTCCAGTGGCTGGGACAGGGTGAGGACGCTGTCGGCGCGGCCCATGCCGCCATAGCTGCCGGTACCCCAGGCATTTTCGGTGGTGTAGGAGAGCGATGGGTTGGGCAGGGCGCGGGCCTGCTCGGCGCGTGCCTCGGCAGCGTCGGCCAGGGCCGCGCCAACGCGGGCGCCGGGCAGCTGGTCCAGGCGTTCAAGCAGGGTGTCATAGGAAGGGGCGGCTTGCGCCATCGCCTGCAGTGCCGGGGCGAGGCCCAGCAACACGGCGATGACCCGCCCGGCCGCACGCAGCGACCGAGGTGTCGAGTTCGGCATGAAGGATGTCCGGTAGTGAGTGAAACGGAAGCCCGCGATCGCGGGACGCGCTCAACTCACGCCCGGGGAGGACGCTTCAGTTCATCCTGCGCGACGGCATAGGTCGCGCTGTCACCGTCCGCCATCCAGCGTGCCGGCAGCGGCGTGCCAAAGGCGGCAACGGTGCCGGCCGGCAGGCTCAGGTTGGAATGGTGGCAGTGGTTATGGCTGCAGGCACCGGTATGCATGCCGTCACTGCCGCCGTCTGCGTCGTCGGCCGCGGCTTCAACATGGGCCGCGACCGTGTCATGCGGCTCGACCGTGCAAGCCAGCACGTCGGCCACCGGCACGACCACGAATGCCGCCATCAGCAGCATCAGCAGGGTCGAACGGAGGTGGCGGGCAATCCAGCGCATGGAGGGCAGGCTAGCAAGCAGTTTCCGGTGGATACAATATCAATGGCCGGGTCGGATCGCCCTGTAGAGCCGAGCCCATGCTCGGCTGCTCCCGTGCGACCGTTGCACCGCCACGCACCATCGTCGAGGATCAGGATTCGTCACCAGGGAAGGAACGATGACCGCACGCATTGCCGCAGCAGGCCTGCTGCTGATACTGGCCAGTCCCGTCGCAGTCGCCGCCGAGGATGTCTACGTGGAATTCCTGTGGGCGCCGACCCCGGCAGGTGCCCTCGCACGCTCGCAGACCCAGCTGTTCATTGCCGACGGCCACCGCGATCACCGCATCTGCGTGGCCGCCAATCTCGTCGATACCGACGTGGCGGGCCTGCACATCGACATCCGTGATGCCAAGGGCGTGCAGGCCTCGCGCACGGCCCACGAGGACTACCGGGGCCGCAAGAAGTGCTATGCCGCTGACCTCGGCAGTACCGGCGCGGCCGGAATGTGGACCGTCGATGCCGTGCTGGGGGATGGACGCCGTGGCAGCGCGCAGATCCGCGTGGATCCGACGCTGGAGGCGTCACCCCTGTACCGGCGGCATGACCAGCCCTACGTGGCAGGACGGCCGAACTACGACCCTTCCATTCCACCGGCCGAGTGGGTGGGCAAGCTGGTCTGGGCGATGGACGTGGATGCCGCTGGCAAGGTGACCCATGTCGAGGTGGAGACCGCCGAAGGCGTCGGCGGGCGCCTGCGTGAGCGCGCGCTGGCGGCCGGGTGGCTGACCCGGTTTGGTCCTGACCCGGCGCGTGCGCAGACGCCATTGCGTTGGCGCCGCACGCTGGAATCTGCTTCCGACTGAGGCTGCGGGCTGTAGAGCCGAGCCTATGCTCGGCTGGTTTCATGTCATGAGCCGAGCATGGGCTCGGCGCCACAGCAGACGTCAGGGCAGCTTCGCGATCACCTTGATCTCGAACTGGAACCCATACAGCCAGGTCACGCCGATGCCGGTCAGGGTCGGGTGCGGCGCTTCGCCCCAGTACTCGGGCACGATCGCCCAGGCCTTCTCGAAGTTCGTTTCCGGGTCGACCATGAACACGGTCACGTCGATCACGTCACCAAAGCTGCAGCCAGCGGCGGCCAGCACGGCATTGAGGTTGTGGAAGGCGCGGCGCACCTGGGTCTCGAAGTCCGGTTCGGGCGAGCCGTCCTCGCGGCTGCCGACCTGGCCGGAGACGAACAGGAAGCCGTTGGAACGGATGGCCGGCGAGTAGCGGTTGCGCTCGTACAGGGCCTGGCGGCCGGCGGGGAAAACGACATCACGAGGGGTCATTGGGGAGGCTCCAAGGGGAAGGCCTCCATGCTGCTCGCTGGCTCTGTCTGGATAAATAGTGATGATCGGCCTAGATTGATTGCCAATCCCAAACAATCACGGCCCGGCCCATGGACCGTTTCGAGGCGATGCGCGCCTTCGCCCGCGTGGTGGAAACCGGCAGCTTCACCCGTGCCGCGCACACCCTGCAGGTCAGCCGCACCACGGTCACCCAGCTGGTGCAGCAGCTGGAAGCGCACCTGCGGCTGCGCCTGCTCAACCGCACCACGCGGCGGGTCAGCGTCACCGCCGATGGCGCGGCCTACTACCCGCGCATCGCGCGCCTGCTGGCCGAGCTGGAAGAGGTGGAGGGCGGCCTCGGCGATGCCGTCAGCCAGCCGCGCGGGCGACTGCGCGTCGACGTGCCCGGTCCGTATGCGCGGCTGCGGCTGGTGCCGGCGCTGCCGGATTTCCATGCGCGCTATCCGGACATCCGGCTGGACATCGGCGTCAGCGACCGCGAGGTCGATGTCATCGCCGACAACGTGGACTGTGTGATCCGCGGCGGTGCGCCCGCCGATCCGGCGCTGGTCGCGCGGCCGCTGGCCAGCTTGTCGATCGGCTTCCATGCCAGCCCCGCCTACCTGCAGCGCGTCGGTGTGCCCGCGCACCCGCGCGTGCTGGAAGGGCCGGACCATCACATGGTCGGCTTCCTCAGCCCGCGCACGGGCCGCGCACGCGTGTTCCTCGCCCAGCGCGGTGATGAGCGCATGGAAGTGCAGGGTCGGCATGCGGTGGGCTTCGATGATGGCAATGCCTACCTGGCCGCTGGCGTGGCGGGCCTGGGCGTGGTCGCGCTGCCGAGCTACATGGCAGATCCACACGTGGCCAGCGGCGAACTGCGGCCGGTACTGCAGGACTGGCAGCTGCCGCCGATGCCGATGCACGTGATGTTTCCGCCGAACCGGCACATGAGCCAGCGGCTGCGGGTGTTCATTGACTGGGCGCTGGAGGTGTTGGGGTGACACGCGCCGGGCATGCGAAAATCATCACTGCACGCATCAGGAAACCGCCACACGCATGAGCCGCATCGTCGCACTGGATACCGAAACCACCGGCATTTCCCACCGCATGGGCCATCGGGTCATCGAGATCGGCGCGGTCGAACTGATCGATGGCCGGCTCACAGGCCGTCAGTTCCACACCTACCTGCAGCCGCAGCGCTCGGTAGACTGGGGCGCGCAGCGCGTGCACGGCATCAGCGATGCGCTGCTGGTCGGCAAGCCGCTGTTTTCCAGCAAGGCCGCCGAGCTGCTGGAATTCCTGCATGGCAGCGAGATGGTCGCGCACAACGCCACCTTCGATGTGGGCTTCCTCGACAACGAGCTGCGCCTGGCCGGCATGCCTGCCAGCCTGGCGCAGTACTGCCGCATCACCTGCAGCCTGAAGCTGGCCCGCGGGCGATGGCCCGGCCAGGGCAACAAGCTGGACGATGTGCTGCAGCGCCTGCGTATTCCCGGCAATCGCGGCCTGCACGGCGCGCTGAAGGATGCGCATCTGCTGGCGCAGGTGATTCCGCACCTGCGTTGATGGCGGCGCGGCGTTACGCCGGGTCCAGCCAACGCTCGATCATCGCCACGCCAGTGGCCACGCCATCCTCGCTGGCCATCGCTACGCCCACTGCAGCGGCACGCGCACGTGTAGCGCTGTCCTCGGCGAACGCAATGGCCGCTGCAAGCGAGGCCGCATCCAACCGCTCAGGTGACAGCGCCGCCGGCGCCACACCCAGCGTCTGCAGGCGCCGCGCCCAGAAGAACTGATCGGCGGCGAACGGCATCACCAGCGAAGGAATACCGGCGCGACAGGCCGAATGCGTGGTGCCGCTGCCGCCATGGTGGATGGCCAGCGCGCAGCGTGGGAACAGTGCTTCATGCGGCGTCGGGCCGAGCACGAACACGTTTGCTGGCAATGCACCTGAGGGCAATCCGGCCCAGCCCGGAAACAGCAGCACGCGGCGTGGCGCCAGCGCCTGCAGCAGGGCCGGCAGCACGCGCTCGCGGTCGAAGCCGGTCATGCTGCCGAAGCCAAGATAGACCGGCGCGGGCCCGGTATCGAGGAAGGCCTGCAGGTCGGCGGGTGGCGACCACGGCTGTTCCGGCATCCGCCATTGCCCGCACACCACATGGTCGGCCGGCCAGTCGGCAGGCGGCGGCAGCAGCTGCGGGGAAATGCCGTACAGCATCGGCAGGCCGGTCCACAGTGTACGGCGAGGCGGTTGCCCCAGTGCGGCGCGCGCGGCGTTGATCGGCCCGCGGAAGGTGCGCCACACCGCTTGGTTGACCAGTCCGTAGCTGGCCCGGCGCAGGACGCCCGGCAGCGGCATCGTCGGCAGGAAGGGCGACGCGAAGGCGCGCGTCGGCGTCAGCGGGATCATGCCGGTGCCGATGGCCGGCAGGCCGTGGCGCTCGGCCACGCTGAGGCCGACCAGCGCGGCCAGCCCACCGGTCAAAACGGCATCGCAGCCGGCGGCCGCCGCATCGGCCTGCGCCATCC
>NZ_QETL01000013.1:0-57834 GCF_003105135.1 Stenotrophomonas sp. SPM
CTGCGCTTGGGAAGGCAGCCGAGCGTGGGCTCGGCTCTACAATAGGTCCCCCCTACCTACCTGCCGCAGCCGCCATGACCGACCTTGTCCCGCAGACCCCGATCGAAATCCTGCTGAAGGCCGCCATGGACGGAGCCGTACCGATCCGTGCCTTCATGGAAGCCTTCGTGGCCTCCGAGGTGGTGCTGCTGACCGGCAGCCTGGTCACCCCTGATGGCAGCGGCTTCGACCCGCTGCTGTTCGACAAGCAGGGCACCCTGCACGTGGCGGTGTTCACCGATCCGGCGCGGGTGGGCATCCACAGCCAGCAGGCCCCGCACCAGATCCGCTGGCTGATGCTGGACGTGCTGCGCCGAGTGCCCGGTGGCTACGGCGTGGTGGTCAACCCCGGCACCACGCTGGGCTTCGAGATCTCCGCCAGCGGCGTGGGCGAGATCCTGAAGGATTTGGCGCAGGGCTGAGCAGGATCTCCCATGGATTCGATTGATCGCACCGCCTCCCAGCATGAACGTCGGGCCGCGACCTGGCTGGTGACGGGCGTGGCTGTGTCGCTGGCGACAGGGCTGACGCTTGGTCTTCATGGGCTCCGTTTGCCCGGTGGCCAAGGCGTTGGCGGGATCCTGAAGGATCTCGCGCAGGTGTAGAGTCGAGCCATGCTCGACTTATCTGGCATCGTGCGAACGGCAGTCGAGCATGGCTCGACTCTACAAAAGCATCAGGCGGGCATGATTCAACGTTGCAGGATGCTTCCCTTCGCGCGCCATCCGTGATTCGCTTGGGCGACATCGGGATGCAGGCTCTGTCATGGAATTCAGGGAACTACCCAGCGGCGCGCCGGAGAATCTGCAGCTGGCCCAGTGGTACCACACGCAATGGGGCAAGGAAGCTGGCCTGTCGCTGGAACAGGAACTGCAGCGGCTCAACCAGCCGCAGGACGTCGGCGGTTTCCCGCACCGGATTGCTGCATTTCATGAAGGTCAGATAATCGGTGCGGTGCAACTCAAGCGTCGGGAAATGCAGGCGTTCCCGCAGTATGAGCATTGGCTGGGCAGTGTATTCGTGGCCGACAGCCATCGCTATCGCGTGTTGGTGATGGTGCGTAGGCTGCAGGCATGAACACACCTGCATCCCGGCATTCCCGTAACGCCCTGATCTTCCTGATCGCAGCCATCGTCGCTGCATTGCTGGCCCTGCCGCTGCTGCGTGCCGTGGGCATGGCGCAGTGGCCGGTGTTTGCCCTTGCCTGGCTGGTCAACCTGGGTGCGGCCTGGCATCTCGGCCAATGGGCGCGGCAGCAGGGCCGTCCGGCCTGGGCCCTCGGTGGGCCAGCGCTGCTGGGCACGGTCGCTTCGATCGTGGTGTATGGGCTGCTGGCGTTGCTGGGGCCTAAGCGCGGCGCATCGCCACAGCGGTAACGTGGGCAAGCTCTGCCAGGCATGGCCTGGCACTACTGGAATAGGCTCGAGGCATGCTCGACTCATCCCGTATGGGGCGAACAGCGGGTATCGGAGTGATGGAGGTGCCGGCAATCACCGGCACCTCCGCAGGCATCACATCGACACCTTCTTACGGTTGTCGTCGCTGTCGCGGTCGATGAGCTTGTTGTACGGATCGAACCCGGCCTCATCCGGCTTGCCGCCCACGGTCACGGTGATCGTCGGAGCGGCCTCGGTGATGTGCTGGCGCTGCAGGTACAGCACCTTCTGGTCGCGTTCCTTGCCGGAAGGCGCATTGGCGAACACGCCGATCTCGATCCAGTCATCCAGCGTGGCCGGGGTTTCCTTGCCCTGGCCATCGGCATGCACCTTGGTGGCGTGCAGCTTCAGGGTCACGTCGTAGCGGCCATCCGCACGCTTCTTCGCGCTGGCCGTCTCCAGCCGGTTGTCATAGAGGGTGATCTTCTCGAACAGATCGGTCAGCAACTGCTGGCGGTCGGCCGGTGCTTCGGCACGCAGGTAGCCCAGCAGTTCGCGCGAGGTGGTGTACGGCGGCTGCTGGTAGCCCTTGTCCTGCAGGAAGCGCTTCAGTGCGCGGTTCAGGGCGGCTTCGCCCATCTCTTCGCGCAGGCGGTAGAACACCAGCGAACCCTTGCGGTAGTGAATGTACTGCTGGTTCTCCACCCGCTCCAGCGGCAGTTCCTCGATGCGCTCGCTGCCACGCTCGGCCAGGTAGCGGTCCAGTTCGGTCTTCAGGAACTGGCGCATGTGCGCGCGGCCATACTCCTGTTCCATCACCATCAGTGCCGAGTACTGCGCCAGTGATTCGGACAGCATGGTGGCGCCCTGCACGTTGGCGCCGATCACCTGGTGCGCCCACCACTGGTGGGCGATCTCATGCGCGGTGACGTAGAACACGTAGTCCACGTTGTCCGGGTCGCGCAGGTCGGCGATGAAACCGATCGACTCGGAATAGGGAATGGTGTTGGCGAAGGACTGGGCGAAGCTGCGGTAGCCCGGGAACTCGATGATGCGCACCTGGCGGTGCTGGTACGGGGTGAAGTTCGCCTCGTAGTAGGCCAGCGACTTCTGCACGGCCTCGATCATCCGATCCACGTTGTAGGGGTGGGCCGGGTCGTAGTACACCTCGATCGGGATGTCCTTGTACATGCCCTTCTTCACCTGCCAGCGTGCGGACAGGTAGGCATAGAAGTTCAGCATCGGCCGGTCCATTGCGTAGCTGAAGCAGCGCCGCCCCTCCACGGTGGCTTCCTTCTGCAGGTAGCCCGGCGCCAGTGCCACCTGATCCGGAGCGGTGCAGATGGTGGTGCGGAAATCCAGCCAGTCGGCGTCGTTGGAAACGTAGTTGTTGGCGCGCGCGGCTTCATCTTCCAGCTTCGGCATGCGGGTCGGTTCGCCCAGCCCGCGCTTGCGGCGCTCGTTGCGATCCTTCAGCTCGCTGTTCTCGTCGTAGCCGAAGGACGGCAGCAATCCGCTGTTGAAGAACGTGCCGTTGTCCACGATGTTGCTGGGCGCCTGCCCGGCGGTGATGCCGTTGGGCTTCTGCTCGACGCGGAAATGAACCGTGCGCTGCTCGCCGGGCTGCAGCGGCGAGGCCAGCCGGTAGATGCGGTAGCCCAGGTCCACGTCGTGGTAGCTCAGGGTCTGCCCGCCGAGGTCGACCTTGATCAGCTCACGGTCGTCGCCCATCGAGATGTGGATGTCGTTGATCGGCGCCGCGTGCGGATTGCGGATGGTCCAGTCGGCATCGATGGTCACCGTCTGCGTTTCCGGACGCAGGTTCACGTGGTTGTCGATGGCGATGATGCGAGGCTGCGGCAGGTTCCGGTACTTGGACAACTCGCGCTCGTAGCGCACCTGCAGGTCACGCTGCTGGTCCGGCGACACGAACTCGTTGCGGATGTTGGTGCTCCAGTACAGCCAGCTGCCCAGGGCAACGAAGGCCACCAGCGATACAGCGAACCCCGCGCCGGTCGGACCGCGCAGGCGGTGCATGGCCAGCTTCATCCGCTCACGCAGACGTGTGCCGACGCCGCGCACCCAGAACGCAGAGGCCAGGAACAGCAGTGCGATCAGCAGCAGGGCCCAGTAAGCCTGGAACACCAGCTGGCCCGGCAGGAAGTGGCCGTAGCCATTCATGTCCGAATACGGGGCGTTGGGCCAGTTGCCGAAGTTGTACAGGTTCTGGGTGAAGTCCAGCAGCCCCAGTGCGACCTGGGCGATCATTACCACGATCAGCAGTGCGTAGCCGAAGAACTTGTTGTTGGTCAGCACCTGCAGGACCAGTGCCAGCCCACCCATCAGGACGTAGAACACCGAACCCAGCGCCAGGGCCTTCAGATACAGCAGTGGCTGCAGGTGGGTGAAGCCCTGGACCAGCTGCATCGCCATCGACACCACTGCGCCGATGAACTGGAACGCGGCAACGATGACCACCAGCGTGGTGAGCCGGGCGATCAGCGGTACCCAGTTGGGCACGGGCATGGCGTCGTTCACTTCGTTCAGGCGCGCGGTGCGCTCCTTCCAGATCAGTTCGCCCGAATAGAACAGCACGATGATCACCAGCAGCCAGCTGTAGGCGCCCTGCAGGGACGACAGCATTTCGGCGGTCACCGGCCATATCGGCGTGCCGTACAGCGCTCGCTGCTGCAGCGCGCCGGGGATGAAGTTGGCCAGGCCGAGGATCAGCAGCACGATGAAGGGAACGCTGCGCAGCACGCCGAAGGTATCGAAGCGTACCTGTCGCAGGAACTGCTGCAGGCTGGTGCCGGCGCCGAAGACCGGGCGCACGCGCGGTGCCACGATACGCGTCGGCCGTGCCGGTTCGGTGCTGGCAACGACCTTGCGCCGGCCCCAGCGGCTGCGGCCGCTGCCCGCGCGTTCGGTGCGGAACAGGGCGAAGGTGGCGGCGAACAGCGCGGCGGCTACACCCAGCCACAGGGCGCGGTTGGCCAGCAGGTAACCGGCTACCGGTGGCAGCTTCGTGTTGCTCTGCTCGGTCGCCCAGTAGCGCACGGCGCGGCCCAGCGCACGCACGCCCAGCGGTTCGGTCAGCGTGGCAATCCAGACGTTGTCGATATCCTTCAGCAACGAGGCACTCACCCCGTACAGCACGAAGTACCCGACCAGGCCGATGTAGACCCACAGGATCGAGCGGGTCACCGCCGCCAGCAGCGAGAGCAGCGCGGTGGTGAACACCACGTTGGGCAGGACGATCCAGGTGAACGTCCAGGCATACGCAGCCAGCGACACCGGTCCCACCCGCGCCTTGTCCACCCACGGCATGAACTGCCCCAGGAAGATGCCCAGTGCGATGATCAGGTAGACCACCAGGCTGGCGCAGATCGCGGCGAGGATGCGCCCGGCCAGGTAGTCGCGGCGCTTGATCGGGCTGGCGAAGATCAGTTCGGCGGTGCCCAGCTCGAAGTCACGCAGCAGGGCATCGCTGACGAACATCGTGGACACCAGCATGCACACCATGGTGAAGATGCCCATGAAGCGTGCGATGACGATGGGCGCGTTGCTGTGCACATTGCCGGTGCCGCCGCCGATCTGCACGGCTTCGGTGGAAGCAGCGGCGAAGGCCAGCGCGGCGAACAGGAAGGCCAGCAGCCACAGCAGCGGCGAACGCAGCTGCTCGCGCAGCTCGAAGCGGAAGAAGGTCAGGATCATGGTCTACTCCGAATCAGGCCGCGCGGGCACGCGCCTGCAGGCGCAGGCGCTGGAAGTAGACGTCCTCGAGATCGGGGGCCACGGCGCGGAAGCCATCGCCGGGATCGCTGGCACTGTGGACATGGATGACCGGGCGGCCGCCGACCAGGCGCGTGGACAGCACCACGTAGCGTGCTTCATGGTCGGCCAGCTCGGACGGATCGACCTGCTTGCGCCAGACCTGGTTTGCCAGCGCTTCAATGGCATCGGTCGGGCGGCCGGTCAGCAGCACCTGGCCCTTGTTCATGATGGCCATGCTCGGGCACAGGTCGGTCACGTCCTCCACGATGTGGGTGGACAGGATCACTGCGACGTTCTCGCCGATGGCGGCCAGCAGGTTGAGGAAACGGTTGCGTTCCTCCGGGTCGAGGCCGGCGGTGGGTTCATCGACGATGACCAGGCGCGGGTCGCCGAGCAGGGCCTGGGCGATGCCGAAGCGCTGGCGCATGCCGCCGGAGTAGGTGCCCAGCTTGCGCTTGCGCGCGTCCCACAGGTTCACCTGCTGCAGCAGGCCATCCACCACTTCGCGGCGCTGCACGCGCTGGGTCAGGCCCTTGAGCACGGCGAAGTGTTCCAGAAGGTCGAGCGCGCTGACCTTGGGGTAGACGCCGAAATCCTGCGGCAGGTAGCCCAGGCGGCGGCGCACGGCGTCCTTGTCGCGCAGCACGTCGATCGGCGCTTCGCCGGGAATGCTCAACACCGCGGTGCCGCTGTCGGCTTCCTGCAGCGTGGCCAGGGTACGCATCAGCGAGGATTTGCCGGCGCCGTTGGGGCCCAGCAGGCCGAACATGCCGCGCGGGATGTCCAGGGTGACCGCGTTCAACGCGTGGACGCCGTTGGCGTAGGTCTTGGACAGCGAGTCGATCTGCAGCATGCGCGTACACCTCTTCCCTGTGTGAATAGCGGTTTATCGCGCTGAATGCGGCGCCGGTCAATGCCAATGGTCATGGTTGCGGGCGTGGCCGGGCGTGCCTGCCGCGCGATTCCCCTTCGCCCGCGGATCGATCACCATCGGCCGCTATCCAGGGGAAAGAGAGCAGGGCGTGGGCGTGTATCTGTTGCTGAAGGACGATTCCGAGGCGCGCATCCGCCTGCTGGCACCTGAAGAAGGCGGCCGCCGCCAGCCCGCGTACAACGGCATCCGCTGGGACTTCGCCTATGCCGATGCGTCGGGCGAGCTCGAGCCGTTCATGATCTTCCCGGAGTTCCTTGGCGAGGATGGCCAGCCGCTGGCCGAAGACATCGCACTGCCGGTCGGCCCGTGGCTGCGGGCCAAGATGCGGATCGTGAACCGGGAACTGCGGCAGACCCTGCATCGCGATCGGATCGCCGAGGGTATCCGGTTCCATCGCCATGAGGGCCCGCACGTGTCCGCAGTAGGGGAAGTGGATTACCGGCCTCCACGAGACCCTGTAGAGCCGAGCCCATGCTCGGCTGCCGTTGCTCGGCTCTACATCCGCACGGAAGACTCGCGCACCACCAGTTTTACCGGAATGCTCAGGCTCTCCACCGGCTGCCGGCCGATCAGCGCCAACAGCTTCTCCACCAGCAGCTGGCCCGCCTGCTTGGTGTCCTGCTGCACCGTGGTCAGCGCCGGCGACACCGAGGCTGCCAGCGGAATATCGTCGAAGCCGGTCACCGCCACGTCCTGCGGCACGCGCAGGCCGGCCTCGCGCAATGCACGCATCGCACCGATGGCGATCAGGTCGCTGGCGGCGCAGATCGCATCGATGCGTTCACCGCGTGCCAGCAGCGCCTGGCAGGCTTCCTGCCCGGAGGCCTCGGTGGTGATCGCATCGTGCTGCAGCGCCGGGTCGGCGGCGAGTCCGTGGGTGCGCAGCGCCTCGACGTGGCCGCGGTAGCGCTCCTCGAATTCCGGGTAGTGGCTGGACGCATGGCCGAGGAAGGCGATGCGACGGCAGCCCTGCTGCAGCAGGTGGGTGGTGATGTCATGCCCGCCCTGGAAGTTGTCGCTGCCGATTGACACACCCGGCTGGCCGGGCAGGGCCGCGCCCCAGCGCACGAAATGCGTGCCCTGTTCGACCAGTCGCTGCAGGCGGTCGCGCGACTGGTGGTAGTCGCCGTAGCCCAGCAGGATGATGCCATCGGCCTTGTTGCTGTCCTCGTAATCGGCCTGCCAGTCGGTGGACAGCTGCTGGAAGGACACCAGCAGGTCCTGCCCATGCAGCGCGCAGGCGCGGGTGATCGAGCCCAGCATCGAGTGGAAGAACGGGTTGATCAGCGAGTCATCGTTGGTCGGGTCTTCGAAGAACAGCAGGGCCAGCGTGCCGGCGTTGCGCAGGCGCAGGCTGGAGGCGTTCTTGTCGACCTTGTAGTTCAGCTCGCGGGCGATGCGCAGGATGCGCTCGCGGGTTTCGGCGTTGACCATCGGGCTGCCGCGCAGGGCACGCGACACCGTGGGCTGGGAAACCCCGGCCAGGTGGGCGATGTCCAGGGACGTGGCTTTGCCTTTGATGGTCATGGAGGGAGCAGGCGGGGAGATTCACGGATGATGCCACGGGTGGCTGCTGCTGGCCCTGTGGATGTCTTGCCGGGGAGACGGATCGGACAGCGCTTGGCTGTGACGCGACCGGACCCGCCCGGTGCGGACAGGTCCAGACCATTCCTGCTGTCGGCTGGGTTGAACGGCCCCCCAGGCCTGACAGGACAAGGGCCTAGGGGGCAATCCGGCCGCCGCCGGGGGCTTCCCTGACCGGGCGGAAGGCGGTGGCGATGATAAGATGGGACATTCTTGAATTCCCCCAAATGCATCGGGGGCGGCCCCGGGCCACTGCCTCCTGCCAGGAGGACGTGCTATCACTCGTGGTCTGCCCCTGTACAACGGACGAACACACCTATGGCGCGTGGCATCAACAAAGTCATCCTGGTCGGCAACCTCGGCAACGACCCGGACGTGAAGTACACCCAGGGCGGCATGGCGATCACCCGCATCAGCCTGGCCACCACCAGCGTCCGCAAGGACAAGGACGGCAACCAGCAGGAGCGCACCGAATGGCACCGCGTGGTGTTCTTCGGCAAGCTCGGCGAAATCGCCGGCGAATACCTGCGCAAGGGCAGCTCGGTCTACGTTGAAGGCAGCCTGCGCTACGACAAGTACACCGGCCAGGATGGCGTGGAGAAGTACTCCACCGACATCATCGCCGACGAAATGCAGATGCTGGGCGGCCGCGGTGAAGGCGGCGGTGGCGGCGGTGGTGGCAACTTCGGCGGCGACCGTCCGCAGCGCCAGCAGGCCCCACGCCAGGAGTACGGCGGCGGTGGCGGCGGCCAGCGTGGCGGCCAGGGCGGTGGTTACGGCAACCAGGGCGGTGGCAACCAGGGTGGCGGCTACGGCAACCAAGGCGGCAACCAGCGCCCGCAGCCGCAGCAGGCACCACCGATGGACGACTTCGCTGACGACGATATTCCGTTCTGATGCATGCCTGGCAACAGGCACAGGCGTGAATCCAGAAGGAGCCCCATTCGTGGGGCTCTTTTTTTTTGCGTGTCAGGTGAGAAACGTTGTGCTCCGCAGCATGGCTTTTCGTGCACCGCGTCTTGCAAAAAAAATAATTCCTCCCGTATGGTGCAATCGATTGCATTGCTGTGAATGCTCAGTGTTTGCACCGGTTGGGAGGCCGGGAAGTGGATGTCGATCCATTCCATCGAACCGGCGCCTGCGCCGGGGCTCACGCGGCGCGATGCGCTGCGCATGGCCGTCGCCGGCAGCCTGGGCCTGGCGGCTGCAGGCGTTCTGCCCTCTGTCGCGTCTGCTGCGTCCCTCAAGGGCCGGCTGAAGCACTCCGTCGCCCGCTGGACCTTTCCGCAGTTGTCGGTCGCCCAGCTCTGCCAGACCGTGAAGGGCCTCGGCTTTGCCGCCATCGACCTGGTCGGCCCGGAGGACTGGCCCACCTTGAAAGCGCATGGCGTGGACAGCGCGATGTGCAACGGCGCCGAGCTGGGCCTGACCAAGGGCTTTGCCGGCCGAGAATTCCACGATGCGCTGGTGGCGCGCTACACCCAGCACATCGACCGGGTCGCCGATGCCGGCTATCGCAACCTCATCTGCTTCTCCGGCAACCGCAACGGCATGGACCCCCAGCAGGGCATGGCCAACGCCGAGGCTGGCCTCAAGCGCATTCTCGGCCATGCCGAGAAGCGTGGCGTCGTACTGGTGATGGAGCTGCTGAACTCGCGCGTCGACCATCCCGACTATCTGTGCGACCACTCGGCCTGGGGCGTGGAGCTGTGCAAGCGGCTCGGCTCGGACAATTTCGGCCTGCTCTACGACATCTACCACATGCAGATCATGGAGGGCGACATCATCGCCACCATCGGTCGGGACCACGCGTACTTCAAGCACTACCACACCGCAGGCGTGCCTGGCCGGCACGAGATCGGTGACCAGCAGGAACTGAACTATCCGGCCATCTGTCGCGCGATCCGCGACACCGGTTTTGATGGGTATCTGGCGCAGGAATTCATGCCTGCAGCGCCCGATCCCGTTGGCTCATTGCGCGAGGCGATCCGTCTCTGCGACGTCTGAAACGATATCCACCCAGGTGATAGACCCATGGCAGATAATCATTACGACGCCATCGTTGTTGGCTCGGGAATCAGTGGCGGTTGGGCGGCGAAGGAACTGACCGAAAAAGGTCTCAAAGTCCTGATGCTGGAACGCGGGCGCAACATCGAGCACGTGAAGGACTACGTCAATGCGATGAAGGAACCGTGGGACTTCCCGCATCGCAACCGGCCGACACAGGCGATGAAGGCCGCGTTCCCGGTGCTGATGCGCGACTACGCCCTTGCCGAGAACCTGGAAGGCATGTGGGCCGACGAACAGGACTCGCCTTACATCGAGACCAAGCGCTTCGACTGGTTTCGTGGCTACCACGTCGGTGGCCGTTCGCTGATGTGGGGGCGTCAGAGCTACCGCTTCTCCGATCTGGATTTCGAAGCGAACCTCAAGGAAGGCATCGCCACCGACTGGCCGATCCGCTATGCCGACATCGCGCCGTGGTACGACCACGTGGAGAAGTTCGCTGGCATCGCCGGCACGCGCGAGGGGCTGGATGTGCTGCCTGATGGCGAGTTCCTGCCACCGATCCCGCTGAACATCGTCGAGAAGGACGTCGCCGCGCGGATCCAGAAGGCGTTTGGTGGCACGCGCCACATGATCCACTCGCGCACCGCCAACATCACCAAGCCGATGCCCGAGCAGGGCCGGGTCAACTGCCAGTACCGCAACAAGTGCATTCTCGGCTGTCCCTTCGGCGCCTACTTCTCGACCCAGGCGGCCACGCTGCCGGCGGCGATGAAGACCGGCAACCTGACGCTGCGGCCGTTCTCGATCGTCAAGGAAGTGCTCTACGACAAGGACCGCAAGCGTGCGCGCGGCGTGGAGGTCATCGACGCCGAGACCGGCCAGACCTACGAGTACACGGCCAAGGTCATCTTCCTCAATGCGTCGTCGTTCAATTCGACGTGGCTGCTGATGAACTCGGCCACCGATGTCTGGGACGGGGGATTGGGCTCGTCGTCCGGTGAACTCGGGCACAACGTGATGGACCATCACTTCGGCGCGGGCGCATCGGGCCGGGTGGAAGGCTACGACGACAAGTACTACTTCGGCCGTCGTCCCTGCGGCTTCTATATTCCGCGCTTCCGCAACGTGGCGGCGGACAAGCGTGGCTATCTGCGCGGCTTCGGCTACCAGGGCGGTGCCAGCCGCAACGGCTGGTCACGCGAGATCGCCGAGCTGAACATCGGTGCCGACCTGAAGGAGGCACTGAGCCTGCCCGGTGACTGGCGCATCGGCATGACCGGTTTTGGCGAGATGCTGCCGCACCACGACAACACCATCCGCCTGGACCACGAACGCAAGGACAAGTGGGGGCTGCCGGTGCTGGCGATGGACGTTACCATGCGCGAGAACGAGAAGGCGATGCGCAAGGACATGGCGGTTGATGCGGCGGAAATGCTGGAAGCGGCCGGCGTCAAGGACGTGGAGATGCACGACAACGACTATGCGCCGGGCAAGGGCATCCACGAAATGGGCACCGCACGCATGGGCCGTGATCGGAAGACCTCGGTCCTCAATGCCAACAACCAGGTCTGGGATGCGCCCAACGTCTATGTCACCGACGGTGCGTGCATGACATCCAGTGCCTGCGTGAACCCGTCGCTGACCTACATGGCGCTGACCGCGCGGGCCGCCGACCATGCCGTGCGCGAACTGAAAGCGGGGAATCTCTGATGGACCGCCGTGAACTGCTGAAGATGATCTTTGCCGCCACCGGTGCGGCGATGATCGGCCTGCCGGCGCTGGCCAGTGCCAAGCTGCCGGCTGCGCCGCCAGGCGCTGGCTTCTCCGATGCCGAGATCGCCACGCTGGATGAAATCGCCGAGACCATCCTGCCGCGGACCCGCACGCCCGGCGCGAAGGATGCGGCCACTGGCGCCTTCATGGCGCGGTTCGTGACCGACTGCTACACCGCCCGCCAGCAGGCGACGTTCCGCGCTGGCCTGGCCGACATCGACAAGCGCGCCGGCGGAAGCTTCGTGGCCCTTGCGCCCGAGGCGCGCACCTCGCTGCTGCGCACGCTGGATGCCGAGGCCCGCAAGCGTGCGGTCGAGGTGAGCGAGACCGGCACAGGGGAAACTGCGAAGGCGATGCCGCATCCGTTCACCATGATCAAGCAATTGGCCATCTTCGGCTTCTTCACCTCGAAACAGGGCGCGACCGAAGTGCTGAAGTACGTCGCCGTGCCCGGACGCTACGATGGTGACATGGCCTATGTGCCAGGTACGCCGGCCTGGGCCACCAGCTGATGGAGTACGACAGGATGATCAGAATTTTCTTGATGGCCGCGGGCGTGCTGGCGGCAGTGCCGGCGTTCGCGCAGGCCGGTGCGGAGCGTGATCCGGCGAAGACCGAGGTATGGGCGCCGGTGGCGGACGTTGCCACGCCGGTCGGCGCTGCGCCGTCGGACGCCATCGTGCTGTTCGATGGCAAGGACGTGTCCGCCTGGGAGGCGGAGCAGGGCGGGCGGGTACCGTGGACGGTGGCGGACGGCGCGATGACCGTGGTGCCGGGCAGCAAGGGCATCCGCACCCGGCAGCGTTTCTGTGACATGCAGCTGCATGTCGAGTGGCGCACGCCGACCGATACCAAGGGGTTCGACGGCCAGAACCGCGGCAACAGCGGCATCTTCCTGCAGGAGCTGTATGAGCTGCAGGTGCTCGACAGCCACGGCAACCCGACCTACGCCAATGGCCAGGCCGGCTCGATCTACAAGCAGGCCATGCCGCTGGTGAATGCCTCGCGTGCGCCCGGCCAGTGGCAGGCCTATGACATCATCTGGAAGGCGCCGCGGTTCTCCGCCGGTGGCGGGCTGACCTCGCCGGCGCGCATCACCGTGCTGCACAACGGCGTGCTGGTGCAGGACGACACCGTGCTGGCGGGCCGGACGGAGTACATCGGCGCGCCGTCGTACTCACCGCATGGCTGCGCGCCGCTGTATCTGCAGGAGCATGCCTCCAAGGTCAGCTACCGCAACATCTGGGTGCGCGAGCTGTAACGCTAGCGCCTACTTCGCCAAGTAGCTGGCGAGGTCATCGATCTCCTGCGCGGACAGCTGGGAGAAGGGCGGCATCAGCCCGCCGCCCTTGCTGATCTTTTCCTTGATCTGTGCCGGCGGCAGGCGCTTGCCGATGTCGGTGAGCGCGGGGAATGCGCCGGGCATGCCCGCGCGATCGGCACCGTGGCAGGCCACGCAGTTCGTCGCGTACAGCTTGGCGCCTGCAGCAGGATCTTCCTTGGACCACGCCGGCAGCGCATGGGTCGCCGCGCACAGGGTCAGGGCCAGGGTCAGGACAGTTTTCAAACGAAGCTCCTTGGCGGGCTAGCGCGAAGCGCGGGCGGGCAGGCTGACGGTCAGGTGTTCACGCAGGTAGTCGGCGCCGGTCTGGATCACCTTGGCCGGGTCACGCGGCTGGTCGTGCTCGACGATGTACCACGTCACGCCCGCACTGGCGGCAGCCGGCAGGATCGCGTCCCAGTCGAGCACGCCCTGGCCGACGGCGGCGAATCCGCCTGCATCTTCGGCCTGGCCCTTGGGCGCGTTGTCCTTGGCATGCACCGCGAACAGGCGGCCGCGGAACTTGCCCAGCATCACCACCGGGTCGTGGCCGGAGCGGGCCACCCAGGCCAGGTCCAGCTCGGTCTGCAGGTTCGGGCCGGCGGCTTCGAACAGCAGCTCCAGGCCGGTGCGCCCATCGAAGTCGACCAGCTCGAAGTCATGGTTGTGGTAGGCCAGGCGCATGCCCTTGGCGCGCACCCGTTCGGAAATGCCGCCCAGTTCCTTGCCCAGCGCGGCCCAGCCGGCGGCATCTTTCGGCCGATCCTTGCTGTCCAGGTAGGGCACCACCAGCGTGGTGTTGCCGATGGCACGGTTGAAGGCCACGACCTTGTCGAGGTCATTGCGCAGGTCGGCCAGTGCGGTGTGCGAGGAAATCGCCTTGATGCCGTACTTGTCGAGCAGCTGCTTCAGCTCTGCCGCGCTGACGTCCTGCGTGCCGACGGTTTCCACCGCATGCACGCCCGCGTCGTGGACGATCTTCAGCTGCTGGTCGAGCGTGCCGGCGTTGCGCAGCGTGTACATCTGCACCGCAATGGGCTTTCCAGCGCCGCCGGTTTCCGCAGCGAAGACGGGCAGGGTGGCGAGCAGCAGCAGTGCGGCGGTGGCGATGCTGCGTGTTGGAGCCTTCATCCGTACATCCTCCAGGGGTTCATTCGAGGGTGGCCCAGGCGTGCGACCTGGCCGATGCGATGACGCGGTCGACGATCCGCGCCGAGCGCAGGCCGTCTTCGAAGGTAGGCAGGCCCTGCGGCGTTTCACCGTCGATGGCGCGATAGGTGTCGGCGACGAAGGCCTCGAAGCATTGCGCGTAGCCCTGCGCATGGCCGGGCGGCAATGTCGACAGACGACGCTGTTCGGCACTGCCGGCGCCGGGGCCGCGCACGAAGGTTTCTTCGCGCTGGTCGGGCCGGCCGATCCACAGCCGCTCGGGATCTTCCTGGTTGAACGCCACGCTGGCCTTGGTGCCATCGATCTCGAACCAGAGGCGGTTGTGCCGCCCCGCCGAGACCTGGCTGACGGTCAGCGATGCCAATGTGCCGGCGCCGGTGCGGAACATCGCCATGGCCACGTCCTCGCTGGACACTGCCTGCGTCGCGCCACCTGCCGCGGGTGTGCTGAAACTCTGTGCGCCTTCGGCGCTGCGCTCGGCGATCACCGTGGCGAAGGCCGCGCTGACTTCGGTGAAGCGCTCGCCGCTCACCCATTCCACCAGGTCGCACCAGTGCGAGCCGATGTCGGCGAACACGCGCGAGGTGCCGCCCAGTACCGGATCGACGCGCCAGTTGTTGCTGGCCGGGTCCAGCAGCCAATCCTGCAGGTAGCTGCCGTGGATGAGGTGCAGGGGCCCGAGGTCGCCGGCCGCGATGCGTGCGCGGGCCTCGCGGACCACCGGGTGGTAGCGGTAGACGAAGGGCACCGTGGCGACCAGGCCGCTGGATGCGGCCAACGATGCCAGCGCTTGTGCATCGTCGAGGGTCGTGGCCAGCGGCTTCTCGCAGATCACGTGCTTGCCGGCTTCCAGTGCGGCCTGCGCCATCGGCCGGTGCAGGTGGTTGGGCGTGCACACATGCACCACCTGGACCTGCGGATCGGCGACGACCTCGTCAATATCGCGGTAAGCGCGCGGCACACTCCATGCCTGCGCCACCTCATTCGCGCGCTGCGAAGAAGACGCCGCCACGCCGCGCACTTCGGCACCGGCGAGCAGGGCGGCGCGGCGGTGCACCGCGGCGATCATCCCCGTGCCGATAATGGCGATTCCCAGCTTAGGCATCGGCGTTGTTCTCAGCGGGAAGTGGCTGCGGCAGCAGCGGCGGGGCGATCGCGGAACAGCAGCAGGAAGGCGATGAGCACGACCAATGCAACGCCGGCCGGGAACAGCCAGATCTGCTGCCAGTCCGGCCCTGCGGCCGTGGTGTAGTGCTCCACCACCGCGCCGGACAGGAAGGTGCCGATCAGCATGCCCACGCCGTAGGTGGCCAGGGTGATGAAGCCCTGCGCGCTGCTGCGTGCTTCAGGTCCCGCATGTGCATCGGTGTAGATCTGCCCGGTGACGAAGAAGAAGTCGTAGCAGATGCCGTGCAGGACGATGCCGATCACCAGCAGCGAGAAGCCGCCGCCGGCATCACCGAAGGCAAACAGCGCATAGCGCACCACCCAGGCGGCCATGCCCACCGCCAGCATGGTCTTCACCCCCAGCCGCACGAACAGGAACGGCATGGCCAGCATCAGCAGCACTTCGGACACCTGGCCCAGCGACTGCAGGCCGGCCGCGCCGCGCACGCCCAGGTCGTTGAGGTACGGGTTGGTGAAGTTGTAGTAGAACGACAGCGGGATGCAGATGGCGATGGAGGCCAGGAAGAACACCAGGTAGGCGCGTGACTTCAGCAGGCGCAGCGAATCCAGGCCGAGGATCTGCCCGAGCCCGGCGTCGCGCTGCTTCGCCAGTGGCGGCGTGTGCGGCAGGGTGAAGGCATACAGGCCCGACAGCAGCGAGGCCACCGCCGCCATCCGGAAGGTGAGTTCAAGACGGTGCGCCTGTTCCCAGCCCAGCCAGCCGATCAGCACGCCGGCGATGATCCAGCCGATGCTGCCGGCCACCCGCACCAGCGGGAACTGTTTCTCGGGCGACTGCATGTGCCGCATCGCCACGCTGTTGGCCAGCGCCAGCGTCGGCATGAACAGCAGCATGTAGCCCATCACGCAGGCGGAAAACATGCTGAAGCTGGTCGCGGTGGAGGCCAGCCACATCAGCACCGCGCCGGCCAGGTGCAGTACCGCCAAGATGCGCTGCGCGGCGAAGTAGCGGTCCGCGATCAGGCCGACCAGGAAGGGAGCGACGATCGCGCCGATGGACTGGCTGAGGAAGGCGGTGGCCACCTGGCTGGCGCTGGCCTGCAGCGGGCCCTGCACCAGGTAGGTGCCAAGGGTGACGAACCACGCCCCCCAGATGAAGAACTGCAGAAACATCATCGCGCCCAAGCGCGACATGGCGTGCGTCATGGTTTGCCCTCCCGGGGCGGTGTCAGCTCAGATTCCCAGCATGCGGTGCAGTGATGCGGCGTCGCTGCCACTGTCAGCGAAGTCGTCGAAGGCGCGCCCGGTGACCCGGATGATGTGCTCGCGGATGAAGGCGGCGCCCTCCCGTGCGCCGTCCTCGGGGTGCTTCAGGCAGCACTCCCATTCCAGGACCGCCCAGCCGGGGAAGTCATACTGCGCGAACTTCGAGAAGATGCCCTTGAAGTCGACCTGTCCATCGCCGAGCGACCGGAACCGGCCTGGCCGATCGATCCAGTCCTGGTAGCCGCCATAGACGCCGCTGCGGGCGCTGGCGTGGTACTCCGCATCCTTGACGTGGAAGATGCCGATGCGCGCGTGGTAGCGGTCGATGAAGCCGAGGTAGTCCATCTGCTGCAGCAGCAGGTGGCTGGGGTCGTAGAGGATCTTCGCGCGCGGATGATGGTCGACCACCTCGAGGAAGCGCTCGAAGGTCGCGCCGTCGTGCAGGTCTTCACCCGGGTGTATCTCGAAGCACAGGTCGACGCCGCAGTCGTCGAACGCATCGAGGATCGGGCGCCAGCGGCGGCCCAGTTCGGCGAAGGCTTCTTCCACAAGACCGGGCGGGCGCTGCGGCCAAGGGTACATGTAGGGCCAGGCCAGTGCGCCGGAGAAGGTGGCGTGTGCGGTCAGCCCCAGGCGCTGGCTGGCCTTGGCGGCCAGCATCAGCTGATCCACGGCCCAGGCCTGGCGGGCGGCAGGATCGCCGCGCGTGTCTGCCGGGGCGAATCCGTCAAACAGGCTGTCATAGGCGGGGTGGACGGCGACCAACTGCCCCTGCAGGTGGGTCGACAATTCGGTGATCTGCACGCCGTGCCCGGCAAGCATCCCGGCCACGTCGTCGCAGTAGGTCTGGCTGCGCGCCGCCTCGGCCAGGTCGAACAGGTGAGGCGCAGTAGTGGGCACTTGTACGCCAGAATAGCCCAGCCCCGCGGCCCATCCGGCCAGCGTGTCCAGCCGATCAAAAGGAGCCTTGTCGCCGATGAACTGCGCCAGGAAAAGCGCCGGACCCTTGAGCGTCCTCACGTTGATTCGCCCTCGATGCAATCGATTGCATTACCCTAGCATGGGCTTTCCACAGACCCGTTGTGCAGTGCACAGCGGCAACAGGAGCTAGGACCATGGCAACCATCTACGACATCGCAAAGCACGTAGGCGTCTCCGCGGGCACGGTGTCGCGGGCGCTGTCGCGGCCGGAAAAAGTGCTGCCGGCCACCCGTGCGCGCATCGAACAGGCGGCCGCCACGCTGGGTTATGTGCCCAACACGGTGGCCCGCACGCTGAAGACCCAGCGCAGCGGCAAGATCCTGGTGACCGTGCCGGACATCGCCAACCCGTTCTTCGCGCAGATCCTGCAGGGCGCCGAAGAGGCAGCGCAGGCCGTCGGCTACGCCGTGCTGCTGGGCGATACCCAGCACCAGCCCGACCGCGAGGAACGCTACGCGCAGATGCTCCGGCGCAACGAAGCCGATGGCCTGATCGTGCTGGGGCACCGGCTGCCGCCGACCGCGCGCGAGATCGTGCAGGCGCTGGGCGCCGCCGCGCCGGTGGTCAACGGCTGCGAGTTCGATCCCGCGCTGGGCATTCCCAGCGTGCACATCGACAACGCCGCCGCCGCGCGCGCGGTGATGGAGCACCTGTATGCACTCGGCCATGAGCGCATCGCCGTTGTGGGCGGGCCGCCGGACAATCCGCTGCACCAGCAGCGCCTGGAGGGCGTGCGCAGTGCCGGCAACGCGCGTGGCCGGCTGCGCAGCCTGAGCGTCGTACCCGGTGATTTCTCGCTGGAATCCGGCCATGCGGCGGCGAAGGCGCTGCTCGCGCTTCCGCGCGCGCCGACCGCGGTGTTCTGCTTCAGCGACCAGATGGCGCTGGGTGCGCTGGCTGCCTGCCGCGACCTGGGCATCCGCGTGCCCGACCAGCTGTCCATCGTCGGTTTCGATGATCTCGCCTCGTCCAGCTTCCTGACGCCGCCGCTGACCACCATCCGCCAGCCGATGCGGGAAATCGGTGCGCGTGCGGTCAACCTGCTGCTGGCGATCATCGAACGCGTCGATGTGCCGCTGCAGCAGACGCTGGATTTCAGCCTGATGCTGCGGGGCTCGACGGCCGCGCCTGCCGCCGGCTGAGCGGCAGGCGCCGGGCAGGGCGCGGTGTTACTTCAGGTGGGCCTTGGCGCAGGCCAGCACGTGGTTGTAGTCGCTGGACATGCACTGGTAGAAGTCGCGTTTGGCGTCCGTCGCGCCTTCGCAGTCGGCATCGGTGATCTGCGGCAGCAGACCGCGCATCGGCGTGGCCATGGCCTCGAACTTCGCGGCATCCATGTAGCCGCCGGCCACGTTCTTCGCGCCGACTTCCAGCATGGTTTCCAGCCCGTAGCGCGCGTTCTCGACGGCCTTGCGGCAGGACAGCTCGGCATCGGTGCGCTGTACTTCCAGCAGCGAGGCGGCGATGGCTTCGGCATCGGCCTTGACCTGCGGCGGTAGCGGCGTCGTGTCGGCAGCGCTGCCCGCGGCCAGCGTCGGCAGAGGGCACAGCATCAACAGCAGGGCGGCGGGCAGCAGGCGGGGCATCGGGCATCCATGCGGGCAGGTGGGGTGCCAGTGTGCGCTGGCGTGGGCGCGGCCGCCAGAGGGCTGAACGGAACGCCGCGCACTGCCCCGGAACCGCCATGGCAATCCACTACCATGGGCCACCCCAGTGGATGTGCTGCCATGACCGACGTGATCCTTGTCCCGCCCAGGCCACCTGCCGCGCGCATCGCCGCCTGGCTGTTGATGCTGCTGGGCATGTGGCTGGCCCTGAAGCTGGGCCTGGTGGTCACGCTGCTGTCGGGCCTGCTGGTGTTCCAGCTGACCCACGTGCTGGCCGACACCGTGGAAGGCAAGCTGCCGCCGGGACGGGCGCGCGCGTTCGCGGTCATCGTGCTGTCGGCGGTGATCATCGGTGCGCTGGTGCTGGCCGGTATCGGCGTGGCCTCGTTCTTCCGCAACGAGACCGGTGGCCCCGACGTGCTGCTGGCGCGGCTGATGGACATCCTCAATACCTCGCGGCACCAGGTGCCCGCACTGCTGCAGCCGTACATTCCCGAAGACCTGACGCGACTGCGCGAGGCGGTGAACGAATGGGCCGCCGAGCACCAGCGGCAGCTGGGCGTGGCCGGTACGTCGGTGGTGCAGGTGGGCGTGCGCGTGCTGATCGGCATGGTGCTGGGCGCGATGATCGCCCTGTACGACGAGCTGCCGCTGCCGAAGATGGGGCCGCTGGCGCAGGAGCTGATCGGGCGCACCACGCGCCTGGCCGTGGCCTTCCGCCAGGTGGTGTTCGCCCAGGTGAAGATCTCGCTGCTCAATACGGTGTTCACCGCGGTGTTCCTGCTGGGCGTGCTGCCGCTGTTCGGCGTGCACCTGCCGCTGTCGAAGACGCTGGTGCTGATCACCTTCCTCGCCGGCCTGCTGCCGGTGGTGGGCAACATCATCTCCAACACCATCATCACCATCGTGGCGCTGTCGGTGTCGTTCTACGTGGCGGTGGCGGCGCTGCTGTACCTGATCGTCATCCACAAGCTGGAGTACTTCCTCAACGCGCGCATCGTCGGCGGCGAGATCCAGGCGCGGGCCTGGGAGCTGCTGCTGGCGATGCTGGTGATGGAAGCGGCATTCGGCCTGGCCGGGCTGGTGGCCGCCCCGGTGTTCTACGCCTACCTGAAGCGCGAACTGGTCGACCAGGGCTGGATCTGATCCCGGCGCGGCGCACGCGTGAAATCCGCCGCGACGGACCTGCACGCCCGCCTTACCTGCGCGAGCGGAGGCTGGGCGCACGCCCACGGAGAACCGACCATGACCACGCTCACCCTGCCCGAACTGGCGAAGAAGATGGCCGGCATCGATTTCGCGATGCTGCAGACCCACGCAGCCGGCGAGATCGACGGCCGGCCGATGAGCAACAACGGCGACGTGGACTACGACGGGGACAGCTGGTTCTTCACCCTGGAGAGCACCGGCATGGTGCAGCAGATCGAAGCCAACCCAGCGGTTGCACTCGGTTTCACCGGCAGCAAGTCACTGCTGGGCAAGCCGCCGCTGTTCGTGCATGTCACGGGCCGGGCTGCGATCATCCGCGAACGCGGTGTGCTGGCCCAGCACTGGGTTGAAGAGCTGGAACGCTGGTTCGAGCAGGGCGTGGATACGCCGGGACTGGTGCTGATCCACGTGCACGCACAGCGCATCCAGTACTGGGATGGCGAGGACCACGGCGAACTGACGGTCTGAATGCCTGCGGTAGCGCCGGGCCATGCCCGGCGGCTCAGATCACTTCGAACGCGCCCTCATCCACCCAGTCGGCCAGCTCCGGCGCCAGTGCATGTTCAACCGCCCGCCGCAGCAGCGCGGGAGCGATGTAGTGGCGGTGCACGGCATCGATCATCGCCATGTACAGGCGGCCGAAGCGGTTGTGGGTCTGCACGCGCGAGCCCAGGCTGACCTGCACGCTGCCGTCGTCACCTAGCTGCACGCGCACGCTGCTGCGGAAGCGCAGGTGGCGGTCGTCTGCACCGAGCAGCACTTCGGCACTGCGGTCCTGCCCGTCGACGCGCGCGTCCAGAACCGGGAAACGGGCGGCGAACAGGCGGCTGCGGTCGGTGGACAGCAGCGACGATACCGGGCAGCCCAGCGGTGAGGTCCGCAGGCGCAACGGTGCGACCAGACGATTGCGCAGCGCCATCAAACGGCCGACGCCGCCCGGCGGATTGCGCAGGAAACCGTCCAGCACCTCGGCCAGCAGCGCGGACGCCGAGCGCTGCGTGCACTGCCCGCTGCGCAGGGTAAGCACGGTCAGGTCCTGGTACTGGCTGGAGGGCAGCGTACCGGCCAACAGGCCCTGCGCGTCGGGACCACCGCTGTGCACCGGGTAATGCGGCGTGCTGCGTTCGACGAACCCGCGCAACGGCCGCAGGTTGATCCGCCGCAGCGGGCCCAGCAGTGAACGGGTCTGCGCACACAGCCGCGCGCACAGGCTGGGCGGCGCGGCCTGCAGTGACAGCTGCAGCAGGGGCGCGGTGGCCAGCATGGCCGCACTCGGCCAATGCGGCTCCGGCAGCACGTCGGTCAGGCTGGGAATGTCGGCACTGTTGGCCTGCACCTGCGCGCGGGTGCTCTCGCTCATGGTCCCGGCCAGTTCATTGCTGTGGCACGACAGCGCGAACAGGGCAGGGTGGGCGGCATGGTTGGAGGCGAACTGGTGCCAGGTGCCGCCGCCGAAGCGCACGGTGAACAGGCAGTCCGGCGGGATGCGGATGCGCCGCAGGCTGCGCAGGAAGGCGGCCGGGTCGGTGGCCAGCTGCGCATCGGCGGCGGTGGCGAAGCGCAGCTCCGCACCGGCGCTGCCGGCGATGGCGGTGAACATGCGTGGGCCGGCATGGCGATGGAACGGATGGCCGCCGCCGGTGACCACGAAGCTGTACAGCGAGGACGCATCGCCGTGCTGCAGGTGCATCCCGCCCAGCCGCGCGGAGGGTTCATCCAGCGCATCGATGAAGGCCGGATGGTGGCGCTGGCGCTCCCCGGCATCCTTCACCAGCGCGTCGCCGGCGCCGATGCCGAGCTGGGCGATGAGGGTGACCTCAATCGGGCCGGTGCCGTCCTGTGCGGGCAGCTGGACACCTGGAAACGAACGGCTGTTGCGGGTCGAACCAGGCATCGTCGTGCTCCTTGTCAGCGGGCAGGGGACTTGCGGCGTGCGCGGGCTTCGCGCTTGAGCGGACCACCGACCGGACAGACTTCGGCGGCCCAGGAGAACAGCGTGTTGGCCAGGCGCTCGGGCACCTGGCGGAAGTACACGAACTGGCCGCGCTTCTCGCGCTCGATCAGGCCGGCCTCTTCGAGGATGCGCAGGTGGCTGGACAGTGCCGGCTTGCTGAAGTCGAAGCGCTCGGCCAGCTCGCCCGCGCTCAGTTCGCCAGCGCTGAGGTAGGCCAGGATCTGCCGGCGGGCACCGGAGGCGAGGGCTTCGAAGATGCGGTCCATGGGTCGTTAATTAACTAATTAGTTAATTGATGATCCGGCGTGCATGGGGCCGTGTCAAGCGGGCGCGCCCGTTGCGCAGCAGCCCCTGCCTTTGCCATCCTCACCGCTGATATCGATCCGTTGGAGCTGTGATGCGTGCTGCGCCCTGGCTGATGGCTGGCCTGCTGCTGCCCGTGCTGGCCGTGGCGCAGCCGTCGCGCGCGCCGAAGCCGGCCGTCGCGCAGGATTCCTTCAGCGAACTGTTCGACACCGCGTGCATGCAGCATATCGGCGCCCCGGCGCGGCTGCAGGCACTGATGGAGGCCAATGGGCTGACCCCGCTGCAACCAGCCGAGGCGGCCACCCTGTTGCAGGGCCAGCCTGGCGTGGCGTGGCTGGTGCCGCTGGCCAGCGGGCGTTATGCGGTGAGCTGGGCCGACGACGGCACCTGCAGTGTGTACGCGGAGAAGGCCGAACCGGCGGTGGTGCAGAAGGGTTTCGCGCGGTTGATGCAGGCGGCGCCGAAACCGCTGCAGGTGCGTTCGCTGCCCGGCCGCGGGCCGCTGCCGGCCGACCAGGTGGCCATCCAGTACGGCTGGGCCACGCCGGGCGAAACCAGGCTGCGCGTGCGTTTCCGCCTGGTCACCCGCCAGGCCGCCGAAGCTGGCGTGCAGGCGATGGCGTCGGCCAGCCCGGGTGAAGCCATGCTCGAACAGGCGTCCACGCCGCCGGGCGAGGCGACGCCTCCGCGCTAAGGCCGGGCCCCGGCCCACGCGTGCGATTCATCCACTGCGTCCGGATGTGGTATATCGTTTATCGATAAATCCATCCCGGGCGGCGAGGCTGCCCCACGCCGGAGGTTGCTTGACCGCTCGTCCCGCCCGCGCCGAATCCGCGCGAGGCTTGTTCACCCTGGCCCAGACCGCCGTGCAGGCCGTTCGGGCAATGTGCTGGCTGGGCATCCTGGCCGCGCTGCTGGCCGTTCCCCTGGTGGCCTACGACCGGCGCTGGCTGCTGGACAGCGTGCACGACGCGCACGCCGCGGCCGTCCACGGCAGCGATCTGTTCCTGCATTTCTGCCTCGGCCTGGGCAGCATCGTGGCCCTGCTGGTGCTGTGCCTGGTGTTCCTGCGGCACCTGGCGCGCCTGCTGCGCTCGGCCGCCGGTGCGCGCCCGTTCACCCATGCCAACGCGCAGCGCCTGCAGCGCATGGCGTGGCTGATGCTGGCGATGGAAGTGCTGTCGATCATCATCGGCGTGTACGCATCCTGGATGGGCCCGGACTTCGCGTGGATGGAAGTCGGCGGCGGCATGTCCATCACCGGCCTGATCGCCGTGCTGATGCTGTTCGTGCTGGCACGCGTGTTCGCCGCCGGTGCGGCCATGCGTGATGACCTCGATGGTGTCATCTGATGGCGATCGTCATCACGCTCGACCGCATGCTGCAGGAACGGGGCATGACCCTGTCCGAGCTTGCCGGGCGCATCGACATCACCCTGGCCAACCTGTCCATCCTCAAGACCGGCAAGGCACGCGCCATCCGCTTCTCGACGCTGGATGCGATCTGCCGCGAGCTGCAGTGCACGCCGGGCGACCTGCTCGGGCATGACCCGCTGCAGGCGCAGGACGACGACTGAAACACCCCTCTCTCCCTTACCTCATGAAGAAACGGAACCGAAATGGAATGGTTGGCTGACCCCTCGATCTGGATGGGCCTTGCGACCCTGATCGTGCTTGAGATCGTGCTTGGCATCGACAACCTGGTGTTCATCGCGATCCTGGCCGACAAGCTGCCACCGCACCAGCGTGACCGCGCGCGGGTGATCGGCCTCAGCCTGGCCCTGCTGATGCGCCTGGTGCTGCTGGCCGCGCTGGCCTGGATCATGAAACTGACCGAGCCGCTGCTGACGCTGTTCGATCACAGCTTCTCCGGGCGCGACCTGATCCTGCTGGGCGGTGGCCTGTTCCTGCTGTTCAAGGGCACCATGGAACTGCACGAGCGCCTGGAAGGCCGCCAGCACGAGGACAACGGCAAGAAGGTGTATGCCAGCTTCGCGATGGTGGTGGCGCAGATCGTGGTGCTCGACGCGGTGTTCTCGCTGGACTCGGTGATCACCGCTGTCGGCATGGTCGACAACCTGGGCGTGATGTACGCCGCGGTGACCATCGCCATGGTGCTGATGCTGCTGGCCAGCAAGCCGCTGACCCGCTTCGTCACCAAGCATCCGACCGTGGTCGTGCTGTGCCTGGGCTTCCTGCTGATGATCGGCTTCAGCCTGGTGGCCGAAGGCCTGGGCTACAAGATTCCGAAGGGCTATCTGTACGCGGCCATCGCCTTCTCGATCCTGGTGGAAGCCTTCAACCAGTGGGTGCGTTTCAACCGCGAGCGCAACGAGCGCCGCCAGCCGTTCCGCCAGCGCACCGCCGATGCAGTGCTGCGCATGCTGGGTGCACGCCCGGCCAACGGCCACGATGACGCCGGCGAAGAGGAGCACGGTGATGCGGAGGAGCGCCTGCAGCCGGCCGAGCACGAGATGATCCGCAGCGTGCTGGGCCTGGCCGACCGACCGGTGTCGAGCGTGATGACGGTGCGTGCCGACGTGCAGTGGATCGACTTGGCGCGTGGCCAGGACGACGTGGTGGCGCGCCTGGTGGCGTCGCCGCATACGCGCCTGCTTGTGGGCGAGGGCGACCTGGACTGCCTGCGCGGCGTGGTGCAGAGCCGCGACCTGCTGGCCGACCTGCTGCAGGGCAGGCCTCTGCAGCTGGAGGGCAACCTGCGCGAGCCGCAGTACGTGCTGTCCAGCGCCAGCGCATTGCAGGCATTGGAACTGATCCGCCAGCACCCGGTGCCGCTGGCGGTGGCCGTGGACGAGTACGGCAGCGTGGAAGGCCTGGTGACCGCCAACGACCTGCTGGCGGCGATCGCCGGCGACCTGGCCGATACCCAGGACGAGCGCTACGGCGTGGTGGCGCAGGGCGAGGGCCAGTGGGAAGCCGACGGCGCGCTGACCCTGGACGACCTGCAGCGTCTGGCGGGCGTGTCGCTGCCGCGCAGCAGCGACTACATGACCATTTCCGGCCTGGTGCTGGACCAGCTGGGGCGCCTGCCGGATGAAGGCGATGCGGTGGATGTAGCCGATGTGCGCATCACCGTGCTGGCGATGGAGAAGCGCCGCATCGCGCGTCTGCGCGTGCAAAGGCTGGCGCAGCCGTAACGCGCCGCCGCCTCGTGTAGAGCCGAGCCCACGCTCGGCTCTACAGTTGAAGCGGCCGAGCATGGGCTCGGCTCTACGGTTGAAGGAGCCGAGCATGGGCTCGGCTCTACCCATTGCAATCTCCGCCCGTCACCATGGCGGGCCCTACGTTCTGGAATGCCGCAGTGCTGAGTACGATTGGTTTGTTGATGGGCCTGTACGTGGCCTGGCGCCTGTTCTGGCCGCTGCGCCTGCCGGTGTGGGCCAAGGCCCTGTTGTCGCTGCTGCTGGTGGGCCTGGCCGTGCAGCTGCGCATCGTCGCCACCTTCTGGGGCACGATGGCCTCGCCGGAAATCCCGAAGATGGCCATCGCCGTGCTGGCTACCGGCTCCACCGCCGTGCTGCTGTTGGCGCTGGCGATGCTGCTGTTCGATGCCGGCCTGCTGGCAGCGCGCGCGCTGCGCCTGCCGGGTGCAGTCTCGGCTCTGCGTACGCCGTTGCTGCGTCCGCTGGCCGCAGGTGTCGCATTGCTGCTCAGTGCCTACGGCGTCAGCCAGGGCATGGCGGTGCCGAAGCCGCGTCAGGTCGAGGTCGCCATCAAGGACCTGCCGGCCGCCTTCGACGGCTACCGCATGCTGCAGCTCACTGACATCCACGCCAGCCGCCTTCTGACCGGCGACTGGGTGCGCCAGGTGGTGGCCGAAAGCAATGCGCTGAAGCCGGACCTGATCGTGATCACCGGTGACCTGATCGATGGCACGGTGGATGCACGCCGCGATGATTTCCGTCCGCTGGGCGACCTGCAGGCGCCGGACGGGGTGATCGCCATCACTGGCAACCACGAGTACTACGCACAGTACAGCGACTGGATGCAGGCCTTCCGCGCGCTGCACATGCAGGTGCTGGAAAACAGCCACACCCAGGTGCGGCGTGGCGATGCCGCGCTGACCATTGCCGGCGTCACCGACCCGATGGCGGCGCGCTACGGCCTGCCGCTGCCCGACCTGCAGGCGGCGCTGGCCGGTGCCGATCCGGCCGCACCGGTGATCCTGCTCGACCATCGCCCGCGCAATGCCGCCGATGCGGCCGCGCGCGGGGTGAAGCTGCAGCTGTCCGGCCATACCCATGGCGGGCAGATCGTCGGTATGGACCAGCTGGTGAAGCGGGCCAACGGTGGTTTTGTCTCCGGCCGCTACGAGGTGGATGGCATGACCCTGTACGTGAGCAACGGCGCCGGCCTGTGGGCCGGTTTCCCCGCGCGCATCAGCGTGCCTTCGGAAATCACCCTGTTCACCCTGCGCCGCGCACCCCGAACTCTGATGGGGTCGGATCCCTTTGCCACCGGTAAAGGGCTCTGACCCCGCCTCCTGCCTGCAGATGCACCGCGTCGTCACCCCGCGCGTGACACCCTCCGGCCATGAATGAAATGACGGCGGCGCGGCAGCGCTCGATGTGGGTCGCGGGCCTGTCCACCGTGGTGGAGTGGTACGACTTCACCCTGTACCTGTATTTCGCCACCGTGTTGTCGCGGGTGTTCTTCGGTGGCGGCGAGCAGGCAATGCTGGTCACGCTCGCGGGCTTCGCCGTCTCCTACCTGATGCGGCCGCTCGGCGCACTGTGCTTCGGCCACCTCGGTGATCGCCTCGGCCGACGCTGGATGCTGCTGGCCTCGATGGCGCTGATGGCGGCGGCGATGCTGGCCACTGCCCTGCTGCCGACTGCAGCGACGGCGGGCACTACGGCCGGCGTGCTGCTGCTGGTCCTGCGCTGCGTGATGGCCTTTTCGGTGGGCGGCGAATACACCGGCGTGGTTGCCTACCTGCTGGAAAGCGCACCGGCCCGCCGCCGCGGCCTGGTCACTTCGCTGGCCTCGGCGGCCAGCGAAGTGGGCGCACTGCTGGCGGTGGCGATCTCTGCGGTGACCGTGGCGATGCTCACGCCCGCACAGCTCGATGGCTGGGGCTGGCGCATCCCGTTCTTCGTCGGTGCCGCGCTCGCGCTGGTGATTCTCATAGCGCGCTCGGGCATGCACGAATCGCCCGAGTTCGAGCGCCAGCGTCGCGAGGGCAGCATTCCGGCGACGCCGCTGCGCCATGTGCTGCGCAACCATCCCGGCGCGGTGGCGCGCACCTTCGCGATCTCCGCACTCGGTTCGATCACCTACTACGTGGGCATCACCTATGTGCCGGCCTTCCTGCATGCGCAGGGGCACGATGAAGGCGATGCGCTGTGGCTGTCGACAGTCGCGGCAGTGGCGGTTATCGCCATCACGCCGCTGTGCGGACTGCTGTCCGATCGCTTCGGGCGGCGACCGCTGCTGCTGGGCCTGACCGTGCTGGCGGCGTTGCTGCCGCTGTCGATGTTCGGCTGGATGGCCGAGGCCGCGCCGCTGGGCATCGCGCTGGCGGCGGTGGTGCTGGCCTGCGTGGCGGGCGGCATCAGCGCGGTCGCGGCACCAGCCACGGCC
This sequence comes from Stenotrophomonas sp. SPM, assembly GCF_003105135.1. Lineage (NCBI taxonomy): Bacteria > Pseudomonadati > Pseudomonadota > Gammaproteobacteria > Lysobacterales > Lysobacteraceae > Stenotrophomonas > Stenotrophomonas sp. SPM. Next base: position 28,036 of record NZ_QETL01000013.1, read on the forward strand.
GAGCAGTTCCCGGGCGAGGGCCGGGTGAGCGGGCTGGCACTGGGGGTGACCATGGCCACGGCGGTGTTCGGCGGTGCGACACCGTGGCTGGCGCAGTGGTGGGTGGAACGCAGCGGCTGGGCGGCGGCGCCGGGCGCGATGATCGCGCTGGTGGCGGTGCTGGTGCTGCCGGTGCTGTGGACCCTGCCCGAGACGACCCCGGGCAGGGGCAAGCGCTAGGCGATCAGACCGCCAGGGTCTGCTCGATGTCGGCCAGCACGGCCGGCGCATCCACGCCGATGGCGATCGACTGCAGCACGTGGCCATCCCACACGCTGGGGCCGAAGGCCAGGCCTTCCGGCTTGGGGATGGTCATGCCGCGGGCAACGCCGTCGGTGGCCACGCGCACGCTGGCGCGCTCGAACTGGAACAGCTCCGGGCGGGTCAGGGCGATGCAGGCGCAGCAGTCGTGCACGACCATGCCCTTGTGCCCGGCCTGCAGGTAGAAGTCCACGTAGTCCTGCGACAGCGCACGCACCAGCTCGGCATCGGCACCGCCGATGGCAGCCAGCTTGTCCAGGCCGTCACGGTCCATCTCCACGCGGGTGGTGACGTCCAGGCCGATGGCGGTGACCGGCCACTGCGCGGTGAACACGATGTCAGCCGCTTCGGCGTCGCCCCAGATGTTGGCCTCGGCGGCCGGGGTGATGTTGCCGTTGACGTGGAAGGCGCCGCCCATCAGGACCACGCCGCGCACCAGGCCGGCGATGTCCGGAGCCTGCTGCAGGGCCAGGGCCAGGTTGGTCATGCGGCCGACCGCGACCAGGGTCACTTCGCCCGGGTGGGCGCGGACCAGGTCGATGATCAGCTGGTGGGCCGGGCGCCCATCGGCGGCCACGTCCAGCGCAGCCGGCACCGGGTGGTTGCCCAGGCCGTTGTGGCCATGGATGTGCACCGGCCACGCTTCCGGGGTGGCTTCGGGCTGCAGCGGGCCGGCGGCGCCGCGCGCGACCGGGGCGGCAAAGCCCCAGGCCTGCTTCAGGTACAGCGCGTTGCGGGTGGTCGAATCCACCGACGCGTTGCCGAAGGTGGTGGTGACGCCGACCAGGTCGATCTGGGCGTGCTTGTGCAGGTACAGCAGGGCCAGCGCGTCGTCGACGCCCGGGTCGGTATCGAAAATGACTTTCAGCATGTTGTTGTTCTTCTTCTTCCGTGTGGTGCAAGGGGGCCGGCGGGACCCGGGGGGCCGGGCCGGCGCGCCCTACATTGTCCCATCTTCATGACAGGCAGGGCGAACCGGGGCGGCGGTGCTATCGTCAGGGGGTATCCACGGAAGGAGAACCGCCATGAAGACCCCCGCGATCCTGCTGGCCGGGCTGCTGTGCCTGGGCGCCGTCGCGCCGGCCCTGGCCACCTCGGTGGCGCCGAAGCCGCTGGCGGAAATGGTGGCGGACGCCGACCAGATCGTCCGCGCCAAGGTGGTCGACGTGGAGATGGTCGATGGCAGGGGACGGCCGCTGACCGATCCCGGATCGCGTACCGGGCCAGGCTTGGACAACGAGATCCGCCTGGTGTTGCAGGTGGAGGAAGTGCTGCGGCCGCGGGAGGGCAAGGTGCCGGCGGCGATGCGGGTGCCGCTGTGGACGATGTGGCATTACACCTTGGGCCATATCCGCGAGGCCACGCTGGGCAGCGAAAGCCTGTTCCTGCTCAAGGGCGAGCGCCACGCACCGGTCTATCCGACGGGTTTCCAGCGGCCGCTGGAAGAGCGCGCGCAGATCCAGTCATTGATGGTGGCGCCATGACCGCGCCGGTTCGCTGCTGCGGAGGCACGCCATGCTGGTGGTGACCCTGGTCCTCATCGCCCTGGTGCTGGGCCTGAACCTGGTCGCCACTTATGTGGTGGTGCGGCGCGACGACGTGTCGGTGGGAGGACGGATGGTGCAGCTGCTGCTGGTCTGGCTGCTGCCGCTGGTCGGCGCGATCCTGTGCATGGCGATCGCCACCGCCGATGGCTCGGTCAGCCGCAGTGATGGCAGCTTCGCGGGCAGCTACGATTCCTCGGGTGGGTATGCCGGTGACAGCCACGGCAGCCACAGCCATGGCGGATCGGACTGCAGCAGCGACAGTGGTGGCGGCGATGGTGGCAGCTGCGGCGATTGAGGCGCAGGCATTGTGTAGAGTCGAGCCATGCTCGACTGCCCCGAAAAAGCAGTCGAGCATGGCTCGACTCTACAGAACAGCGGTCAGCCGTGGTTTGTCGTGGCGGGCAACAGCCCGCTCAGCCGCCGCCTTCGGTCGGCAGCGGCGCGGGCACGTTCAACAACCCGCCATCGGCCACGTACGCGGCCAGCGCCTGGCCCTGGCTCAGCAGGTGGCGTTCCATGGTGCGCTCTGCCGCCTGCGCGTCACGGCGGCGGAAGCAGTCCATCAGCTCGCGGTGTTCGGCCAGCGACTGCGCCGTGCGGCCCGGTGCCAGCAGCTGGCGGCCACGGTGCATCTTCAGGATGCGGTGCAGGTCGTGGGTGATGCGGATCAGCCACGGGTTGCCGGCGTAGTGCTGCACGGTCTCGTGGATGAGGTAGTTGTTGCGGTAGTACTCGGCGATGTTGCCGTTGGCGGCCGCCGCTTCCATCGCCGCATGCAGGTCTTCCAGCTGCTGCACGCCGGCGTCGTCGATGTGCTTGACCGCCTCATGCGCGCAGCGGCCTTCCAGCATCGCCATCACCGGGAACAGCTGGTTGAGGTCTTCCAGGGTAAGTCGGGTGACCCGCGCACCGCGGCCGGCATCGATCTGCACCAGCCCTTCGGCGGCCAGCAGCTTCAACGCCTCGCGCAGCGGCGTACGGCTGATGCCGAGTTCCTCGCACAGCGCGGGTTCGTCGATCCATTCGCCCGGCGGCAGCCGGTAATCGTAGATGCGCTCGCGCACATGCTCGGCCACCTCTTCGTACAGAGGTGCGCGCTTCTTCGGCGAACGCGGGGCGGGAGCAATGGCCATGGTGGAAAGTGTACTGCCTCCCTGCGTGGAACCTGTAACGCGGTGCGGGAAGTCCGCCGCCCCAACTAAAAGGGCGCCGGATTCTTCCGGCGCCCCTCGCACTTACATCCAGCCCGGTACCACGAACACCAGCCAGGCCAGCAGCGGGCCAAACGCCACCACCAGGCCGCTGTACACCAGGAAGCGGCGGAACAGCGTCTCGCGCTCTTCCTTCGCGGCCGAAGCCACCACCAGCGCGCCGTTGGTCGAGAACGGGCTGACGTCGACGATGGTGGACGACACGGCCAGCGCGCAGATCACGCCGGCCGCACCCAGGTGGCCCTGCATCAGGAACGGCACCGCCAGCGGAATGGTCGCGCCCAGCACGGCCGCCGAGGAGGCGAATGCGGACACGATGCCGCCGACATAGCAGACCAGCAGGGCGCCCAGCAGCGGGATGCCGATGCTGGAAACACCATGGCCGATGAAGTCCACCGCGCCGGCATGTTCAAGCACGCCGATATAGGTCACCACGCCGCAGATCAGCAGCACGGTCGACCAGCTGATGCCATCGACCGCACCCTTCTGGCTCTGCGGCGAGAGCAGGGCCAGCGCCACCGCGACGGTGATCGAGACCAGGCCGACGTTGAGGTTGTAGATCAGCGCGGCCACGCCCAAGCCGAGCAGGCCGATCAGGGTGAACAGACGCTCGCGGGTGAAGCCCACCGCATCCAGCGCGGCGGGGTCATTGGACAGCGTGCCACCACCGGCGGCGACCAGCGCGCCGTGGCCTTCGATGGCGAACTGCCGCGACGACGCCTGCGGGCCACCGGCCATGGCGAGCTCGGCGTTGCCGACGCCACCGGCGGCGGTGATCGAACCGCGACGCATCAGCGCGATGCCGCCGAAGGCCAGGAAGCAGATGATCGCCATCATGGAGTTGAAGCCGAGGCTGGTCAGGAACACCGCCATCTCGGTCACTTCCAGGCCGGCCTTCTGCACCACGCCGTTGGTGATGCTGCCGTACACGCTGATCGGCGAGAAGCCACCGGCCTGCGCACCATGGATCACCAGCAGGCCCATCATCAGCGGGTTGATGTTGTACTGCTTGGCGAAGCGCAGCGCGACCGGGCCGATGATGGCCACCGCGGCCGGGCCCAGCGCGCCGAAGGCGGTCAGCACGGCGGTGATGACGAACATCACCCACGGAATGGCCACGATGTGGCCGCGTACCGCTTTCACCGCCCAGTGCACCAGCAGGTCGATGGTGCCGTTTTTCTGCGCGATGGCGAACAGGTAGGTGATGCCGACCAGGGTCAGGAACAGGTCACCGGGGAAGCCGGCGAGCACGTCCTTGCCACCCATGTCGACGAAGATCCCGCCGATGATGAAGGCGAGGGCGAAGGCCACCGCACCCATGTTGATGGGCATCGCGGTGGCGACGATGAACATGATCACCAGACCGATGATCGTTGCGATTTGTGGACTCATGCGCCCTCCCAGACACGTGACTCGGGTACAGCTCGGATGGAGACCCGCCATCCCGGGGTAAGGCGTCGTACAACGTGATGCGTGATACGTACTGCTCGAACCCGTTACTGCAGCCGATCCAGCGCGCTGCGGACCCATGCCGCCGCGCCGTCCAGGCTCTGGAACTCTTCCACCGCGCGCACCTCGCAGCACGGGTAGGACGGCGCGACCATGCGCGCCAATGCATTGCCCGGACCAAGCTGCAGGAATACCCGCGCGCCGCGCTCGAAGGCCTGGCGCATCACCTGCGCCCATTCAATGGTCTGTGCCAGCTGCGCTGACAGCGTGTGCACCGCCGCTGCGCGGTCACGCACCGGGCGCGCATCGATGCCGGCCAGCAGCGGCAGGCGTGGGGCCTGCAGCGGCGAGCCGTCGAGTGCGGCGGCGAACGGTGGGACGGCAGCGTGCAGCAGCGGCGTATGCGCGGGGACATGCACCGGCAGCGGGCGGATCTCCGCACCCTGCGCGCGCGCGGCATCGGCCAGTGCCTGCAGGGAGGCCTGCGTGCCGCCGACGATGAAGTGATCGCGGCCGTTGGCGATGGCCACATGCGCGCCATGCGCGGCACACAGCGGCTGCAGCGTCTGGCGCTCCAGCCCCAGCACGGCCTGCATGCCTGCATCGGCAGGGCTGGCGCCATCCATCAACCGCGCGCGCTGCGCGGCCAGGGCCAGGCAGGTGCTTGCATCAAAACTGCCGGCAACTGCATGCGCGGCCAGTTCACCGATGCTGTAGCCGGCCACCAGCAGCGGTGCCGGCAGCGCCTCGCGCAGGCCGTGCCAGTGCGCCAGCGTTGCGGCACTTAGCAAGGGCTGCGCCAGTGCGTTGTCGAAGCGTGCTCCGTCGGCGGCGGCCGCGAACACATCACGGCCGAGCACGGCGCTGGCCGACGCCAGCACGTCGCGGGCCGCGCGAAGCTCGCGCACACGGTCGAACATCGCCGCGTGCTGCGCACCCTGTCCGGGGCAGAGCAGGGCCAGGCTCATGCGCCCTCCTGCTGCAGCAGGAACCAGCTGCAGGCCAGCAGGTCAGCGCTGCCACCGGGGCTCAGGCGGCGCGCGACGAAGCCCTCACCGATGCCGTGCAGGCGAGTTTCCCAGCCGGGTGCGAAGGCACCGCCTGCCTCGATGAAGCGGCGCGCCTGCTGCTGCGCCCAGGCCAGGCCCTCTGCGCCGCCACGGTGCAGCAGGTTGAGATCGTCCACCTGCGCGACCAGCTGCATCAGGGTCTGGCACATCGCCGCATCACGCGCCAAGCCGTTGTGCAACGCATGGCGCAGGGTCGGTACGGCCAGCTCGCGCAGCACGGGGTAACCGGCGGCGGCCTGTTCGCGCACCCCCGGCACGCCATGGCGCACGCGCGCGCGCTGGCCGGGGCTGTTCGCATCCAGCGGCGCAGCGGCCAACGCATCGGCCCAGTGCTGGACGGCCAGGCAGACCTGCGCGGCGGGCGCGGCGTGGCTCTGCTGGCGGCGGCAGCGGGCGGCAGCGGCGACCAGCAGGCCCAGGCTGAAGATGGCACCGCGATGGGTATTGATGCCGCCGGTGGCGCGCAGCATCGCGTGCTCGGCGGCGATGCCGTGAGCGCGCAGGTTGGCAAACGGCGCATCAGCGGCACCGGCGCCGGCAATCGCGGTGAAGTAGTGGCGCAGTGCGAACAGGCTGCGCAGGAACGTACCGGCATCCATGTCGTCATGGCTGCCGGTATCGAACGGAGTGACCAGGCCCGGCTTGGGTGCGCAGGCCAGTTCGGCATGCAGGCTGGCGATGGCCAGGCGGCCCAGGCGCGCGCTGTCGACGCGGTGCGCGACGGGGCGGGTGGCGTGGGCCAGGGGGTTCATGCGGCCACTCCAGTGGCCAGGAACAGTCGTTCGCGGGCTTCCAGCGCGGCACCTTCCAGGCGCTTGACCAGTACCTGGCGGCTGCCACCGGCGTATTCGCGCCAGTTCACCGCGCCGCCGTCGGCCAGGCACAGTTCGCCGTCCACCCGACGGCCGTGCTCGGCCTCCCACTTCTGCAGGCGCGCCACCAGTACATCGGCCTGTACCGTGGCCTCCACCTGCCACAGCAGGTCGATGTCCGATCCGGCATGCACATAGGGCAGGCCACTCAGGTGCTGCCATGCGAAGGCACCGAAAACACGGGCCGGCGCAAGGCGCGCCAGTGCGTGCAGCGCGGCCTGCCAGTCGTTGGCAACGCCGGTGGTGAGGATGGCTTCCAGCATCGGCGGCGGCTGCTGGCGCAGCACGTCATGCAGCGGCACGCGCAGGGCCAGGCGCTGCTTGCCCTCGCTCGGCGGCAGCGGCACGCCCAGACGCAGGCGCGGGTCGGGATCATCCACGGCACGCCGCGCCACCATCGCGGGCAGCCCCTGCGCGAACCACGCCGCCAGGCGCGGTTCCTGCGCGGCCACGTCGGCCCGCCAGTCGGCATTGGCCGAAAGCCAGACCAGCGTGTGGCGGGCGGGCCGGTCAGGCATCGCCGCGGGCCACCGCAGTGCAGACATCGGCCGCCAGTGCGCGGCCGCCACGTTCGGCACCGCGTGTGGCACGCAGGTCGCCGTCGCTGGGCGCGCGCAGCGCCTGCAGCAGGTGCTGGGCGAGGTCACCATCCCACAGCGATTCGACCGCGCCCATCGACACGTAGTTGGCCACGCCCGGTGCGAACACCGGCGAGCTCTGGCTGAGCGCCTGCAGCTTTTCCAGCGGTTGCTTGGTCACCCGCGCCATCGCGCGCAGGTCCATCACCCGCACCTGTGCATCGGGCAGGGCATGGATGTGGTCGGCCATCAGGCCAAAGGACAGGAAGCCGCCGCTCACCGATTCGCCGTAGACCAGGGTAACCAGGCGCGCGCCACGACGGCGGGCCAGATCGAGGGTCTGCGCGAGGTGGGCGAAACAGCCGTTGATGCCCAGCAGTTCATCGCGACGGGCCAGGCGCTGGCCGGCGGTGTCGGCCAGCATCACGAGTGGCCGCTGCGGGTGTGCGGCGGTACTGGCCAGCACGGTTTCGGCCAGCGCCAGCGCATGGTCGACGCCGACCTCGATGCGGTCGGTGGTGCCGATCACCGTCACTTCGCCGTCCTCGGTGGTGGCCGTTCCGGTCAGCACCGAATCATGGATGTCGATGCGGTGGCCGCGCGGGAACAGGGCGTCGAGCAGGGTCTGCAGCGGGGCGCTCATGGCAGGCTCCGGTCGGCGGTGGCGGCGAGGAAGGCGTCGGTGTCCAGCAGCGGCAGGCGCTCGGGTTCGGCGATGCCCTGACGGGCCCAGATCTCCAGCCCATCGCGGCAGTCGCCCCAGGCCTGCACGCGCGCCTTCAACGCGGCGTGGCGGGCCTGCAGGGCGGCCAGGGCAGCGTCGGTATCTGTGCTGTCGGCGTCGGCCTGCAACGCATCGGCCGCGGCGCGGGCGATGGCTTCGATGGCGTCGGGCACCAGCACCTGCGCCTGGTCGATCAGATAGCGGTGCTTGCCGCCGGTCACCCGCCAGACCAGTGCGCGGTCGCGCGAATCGAACTCTTCCACGCCGCGCACGGTCTCTATCACTTCCGGCCCTGACAGCGACAGCCGGCCTTCCTCGGACATGATGACGGTGGTACAGCAGCGGGCGACGATGCCCATGCCGCCGAACGCGCCGTTGCCGCTGCCGATCAGGGCCACGACCGGTACGCCGGCGGCGCGTGCGCCCAGGGTGGCGCGCATGATTTCGGAAATCGCGATCAGGCCGGCATTGGCTTCGTGCAGGCGCACGCCGCCGGTATCGAGCAGCAGGAGCACGCCATCGGGCTGCGTTTCCGCCGCGCGGCGCAGCAGACCGGTCAGCTTGGCGCCGTGCACTTCGCCGACGCCACCGCCCATGAATTCACCCTGCTGCGCGGCCAGCAACACGCGCTTGCCCTGCAGCGTCGCTTCGCCGACGACGATGCCATCGTCGAAGGCGGCCGGCTGGTCGAGCTGGGCCAGGTGCGGGCTCATCATCCGCCGTGCGGGGCCGAGGAATTCGCGGAACGAACCGGCGTCGACCAGACCGGCGATGCGTTCGCGTGCATCGGCTTCGTAATAGCTGTGGCGTTGCACGTGGCTCATGGCGTGCCTCCGGCCAGCAGGGTTTCCACGGCCTGGTCCAGGCGCAGGCTGACCACGGCCGGCGTCGCACCGGCATCGTTGATCGAGACGCGCACGTCGCGCAGGGGATGGCGCTGGGCGAAATCGGCGATGACCGCCTGCCAGATGGTGCCGAAGCCCTGCGTGGCGGTGATGATGCGCACCGTCATCGCCCCGTCCTGCGCGGCGGGCTCCAGCAGGATTTCCAGGTTGCCCGAGGCGAGCACGCCCACCAGCACCGCATCGCGCGGGAACTGCACGGGGGTGCGGCCGTCGAATCGATAGTCGAGGGTTTCCATGCTCAGTCCCTTACCAGTTGCGGAAGCGCTTGGGCGGGTCGTACAGGCCGCCGGACCAGCGCACCAGGTCCTTCACCGAACGCGCGGCCAGCAGGTCACGGCTGGCGTCGCGCGGCGAGATGCCGAGATCTTCAGGACGACGGATCACGCCACGGTCGCGCAGGTTTTCCACCATCGCGCGGTCGCGGCCGAGGCCGACGGCGGTGTAGCCGGAGACGCCACGGATCGCCTGTTCGCGTTCCTCCGGCGTGCGGCACAGCAGCAGGTTGGCGATGCCTTCCTCGGTCAGCACGTGGCTGACGTCGTCGCCGTAGATCATCACCGGCGGCAGTGGCATGTCCGCGCGCTCGGCCAGTTCCCAGGCATCCAGGCGTTCAACGAAGGCGGGCGCCATGTGCTCGCGGAAGGTTTCCACCATCTGCACCACCAGCTTGCGCCCGCGCGGCATTTCGCCCGGCCGCGCGGCCTGCTGGCCAGCCTTGATCCAGGCGTCGCTGGCGTGGCGGCGGCCGCGTGCGTCCGAGCCCATGTTGGGTGCGCCGCCGAAGCCGGCGATGCGGTCGCGGGTGGCGGTGGAGCTGTTGCCCTGCAGGTCGATCTGCAGGGTCGAGCCGATGAACATGTCGCAGGCATACAGGCCGGCGGTCTGCGAGAACGCGCGGTTGGAGCGCATCGAGCCGTCTGCACCGGTGAAGAACACATCGCCTCGCGCGGCGATGTACCTCTCCATGCCCAGCTCCGAACCGAACGAATGCACCGATTTGACGAAGCCCGATTCGATCGCCGGAATAAGCGCCGGGTGCGGGTTCAGCGCCCAGTGCTGGCAGATCTTGCCCTTCAGTCCCAGCGATTCGGCGTAGGTCGGCAGCAGCAGCTCGATGGCCGCAGTGTCGAAGCCGATGCCATGGTTGAGGCGGTTCACGCCGTACTCGGCGTAGATGCCCTTGATGGCCATCATCGCCATCAGCACCTGGATCTCGGAGATCTGCGCCGGGTCGCGGGTGAACAGCGGTTCGATGTGGTTCGGGCGCGGTGCCTGCACCACGAAGTTGACCCAGTCGGCGGGGATATCGACGCGGGGGAGGGTGTCGACGATTTCGTTGACCTGGGCGATGACGATGCCGCCACCGAAGGCGGTGGCCTCGACGATCACCGGGGTGTCTTCGGTGTTCGGGCCGGTATAGAGATTGCCGTGGCGATCGGCGGCCTGCGCGGCGACCAGCGCCACGCGCGGGGTGAGGTCGATGAAGTAGCGGCCGAACAGTTCCAGATACGTGTGGATGGCACCGATCTGGATGCGCCCTTCGGCCACCAGGTTGGCCAGCCGCACCGACTGCGGGCCGGAGAACGAGAAGTCCAGCTTCGACGCGATGCCGCGCTCGAACACATCCAGGTGCGAGGGCAGGGACAGCACCGACTGCACCATGTGCAGGTCGTGCACGCGGACGGGGTCCAGGTCGGCCAGGGCCTGGGCGAGGAAATCGGCCTGCTTCTGGTTGTTGCCCTCCAGGCAGACCTTGTCGCCCGGCTCCAGCAGGGCATGCAGCAGTTCGGCCACATCCGCAGCGGCGACCTCGCGGCCCCTGGCCCATGGCGCGGCCCGTTCCAGGCGGGCCTGGCGGCTGCGTTCCAACGTGTCCCAGCTCGGGTTCATCGACCGGCTTCCGATTGGTGGTTGGATAATTACGACATAATTACAGGGCGGTGTGCAACCCGCAGCGCAGCAAGAAAAAGGCCCGCACGCAGGCGGGCCCATTCATGTAGGCCACGACCGTTGGTCGTGGCAGCCCGGGGAAGGCAAGTGCCGACCCATGGTCGGCCCCCACCGGGATTGGCCGGTAGATCCACGCCATGCGTGGATGGAGACCCGGTGTGGGGTCAGAGCCCTTTCCTGCGGAAAGGGATCCGACCCCGCGGCGACCTTAGAACTTCCAGCGCAGGCTGGCCGCCACGAAGCGCGGTTCGCCGTAGTTGTTGTAGTCCAGGTTGGCCCAGTAGGTCTTGTCCAGCGCGTTGCGCACGCTCAGCGTCGCCGTCCAGTTGTCGCTGATGCGGTAGTTGGCGTTGAACTGCACCAGTGCATACGCCGGCTGGTTCACCGTCACCGTGCCGCCCAGCGGGTAGGGGATGTTGTAGCCCTGCACCTTGCTCTGCCACTGCACGCCGGCACCGACGCTCAGGCGGTCCAGCACGCCGGGCAGGCGCACCTGGGTGTTCAGCTGCAGCAGGTCTTCAGCCGGGTTCGCGTACAGCAGGTCGGTCGCGGCGCGGGTCACCTTGACGTGGGTGTAGCCGGCATTGACCGTCCAGCCCGGCAGGATCTCGCCGTTGATGTCCATTTCCCAGCCGCGCGCCTTGGTGCCGTTGACACCGATGTAGGCCGAGCTGCCATCGCTGAGCGAACCGTCCGGCACGCTCATGTCACGCACCGCGTAATTGTCCTGCTTGGCTTCGAACACCGCCGCATTGGCGGTCAGGCGGCCGTCGAACCACTGCGTCTTGATGCCCGCTTCGACGTTGGAACCCTGCACCGGCGCCAGCAGGTTCTCGTTCTTGTCCTTGTAGTTCTGCGGGTTGAAGATCTCGGTGTAGCTGGCGTAGACCGACACGTCCGGGGTGATGTCGTAGACCAGGCCCACGTACGGCGTGACTTCGTCGCTGACCTTGTACGCACCGCTGGTGCCGGTGTACGCGCCGGCGGCGTTGTAGGCGCGGGTGCGGGTTTCCCAGCGGCTCAGGCGTGCACCTGCGATCAGCGCCAGCGGATCGGCCAGGCGCAGGCGGGTGGCCAGGTACACGCCACTCTGCGTGGTCTTGGCCAGGCGGCGCGCACCGGTGCGGGTGTAGGTCACCTCGGAGATGTCGCCGTTCCAGTCGTAGATGTTGGGGATGTAGTAGCAGCGCTCGTTGCCGCAGCGCGCCCAGTCACTCGGGAAGTTCAGCGTGGTGGTGTTGGTGGTGGCTTCCAGGTCCGACCACTGCGTGCCCAGGGTCACGTCGTGCTCCTGGCCCCACAGGCTGAAGGTGCCGGTCAGGTAGGCATCGACGTTACGGCGGGTGTCTTCGGCATCGCCGGCGGCGGCGCGCAGGAAGATGCCCGAGCCGTCCACCGGGTTCGGGTTGCCGGTGCCGTACAGGCGCACGTTCTGCACGTTGCCGCGGGTGTAGGAGGTGTTGACCTTCAGCAGCCAGTCGTCGCCGAAGCGCTGTTCGAGGTTGGCGAACACGGTGCTGGTTTCGCGCTGCCAATAGCTCCACTTCGGCGACAGGTTGGTCGAGCGCGGCAGGTGGGCGAAATTGCCCTGGCTGTCGAAGAACGGCACGGTGCCCCAGGTCGAACCTACCGGGTTGTTGTCCTGGGTCTGGTAGCCGACGGTGACCGTGGTGCTGTCGGTCAGGTCGCCTTCCAGCACGGCCATGCCGGCCATCTTGTTTTCCTTGTAGCGGTCGTAATAGAAATCACGATCGGTATAGGCGGCGACGACGCGGCTGCGGAAGCGGCCATCGGCGGTGAGCGGCGCGGTCACGTCCGCCTCCATGCGGCGGTAATCCCAGCTACCGGCACTGACCGAGAACGAGGCGTCGAATTCCTTGCCCGGGCGCTTGCGCAGCAGGTTGACCGTGGCCGACGGCACGCCGGCGCCGCTGAGCAGGCCGTTGGCACCGCGGATCACTTCCACGCGGTCGTAGAAGGCGGTGTCGTATTCCTGGTTGGTCGAGCCGCTGTAGGTGGGGATGCCGTCGACCTGGAAATCGGTGATGGCGAAACCACGCGCGTAATACAGCGGGCGCTGGGTGTCATAGAAGGACACGCTGACGCCGGTGACGTTGCGCATCACGTCGTTGATGCTGAACAGCGATTCGTTCTGCAGGCGATCCAGGCCGATCACCGTGGACGACTGCGGGGTCTCCTGCAGGGTGATCGGCAGACGGGTGGTGCTCGACGGCGGCGCCGACTGCTCGGCGCGCACGCTCACCCGGTCCAGGGTCTTTGCGTCGGAGGCATCGGCGGCAGCAAACGCGCTGGGCGCCGCCAGCAGGGACAGCGACGAAAGCAGGGCAGCCGGCAGCAGCGCGCGGCGGGGCAGGCGGTTACGTAGGGTCAAGGACATGGTGGGCTCGAGGGTTGGAAGCGGGGAAGGGTGGCGACAGTCGTCCAGTACCCGGGGCGGCGGCTTCGGGCACATCAGGTCCATCTGGGAGGGCGCAGTCACTGCGCAGGTCGCAAATGTAAATAATTCTTAACAACATTACAATTCGTATCACCGGACATGGGCGTCCTGGCGCCGGGCACCGCCTTCTGTAGAGCCGAGCCTATGCTCGGCTGCATTTGGCTGGAGCCGAGCATGGGCTCGGCTCTACACCAAAGAGCCGCCCAAATACGAACGGCCACCCGAAGGTGGCCGTCCGTGTACCGCAGCGGGCAAACAGGCTTACAGCGCCTGCAGCTCCTCGTTGGCGTTGCGCTTTTGCGGCGCGGCCGGGGCAGCGGTCGGCGCCAGCGCCGGCGTCGCACCGGCTTCCACCGGCACGTCCAGATACGGCAGGTGCAGGGTCTGGCTGGTCTGCGTGCGGATCTCGTTGGTCAGCGCGGCGCTCTCGTTGAGCTTGCGACCGTACGACGGCACGATCTCGCGCAGGCGGGTTTCCCAGCCGGCCTTCATCTGTTCCGGGAAGGCCTTGGCCATCAGGTCCAGCATGATCGGCGGCGAGGTCGAGGCACCCGGCGAGGCACCCAGGAGGGCGGCCAGGGTGTGGTCCTTGTCGGTCACGATCTCGGTGCCGAACTGCAGCACGGGGCCCTTCAGCGGGTCGCGCTTGATGATCTGCACGCGCTGGCCGGCCGTCACCAGCTTCCAGTCAGTGGGCTTGGCGTTGGGGAAGTACTTGACCAGCTCGGCCTGGCGGTCAGCATCATCCAGACGCGCCTGGGCCATCAGGTACTGCACCAGGTCCAGGTTGTCCTTGCCCACCGACAGCATCGGGCCGACGTTGTTGTGGTTGACCGACGAATACAGGTCCCACCACGAGCCGTGCTTGAGGAACTTGGTGCTGTACAGGGCGAACGGCCCGAACAGGATCACCGGCTTGCCGTCCAGCTTTCGCGCATCCAGGTGCGGCACCGACATCGGCGGCGAGCCGGTTTCGGCCATGCCGTAGGCCTTCACGTGGTGGCGCGAGGTCACGTCCGCGCCCTGGAAGGCGAGGAACTGGCCGCCCACCGGGAAGCCGGCGTAATCCTTCGATTCGGGAATGCCGGACATCTGCAGCAGCTTCAGCGCGGCGCCACCGGCACCGATGAACACGAAGCGGGCGTGGGTGGTGGTCTCGGTGCCGGCCTTGAGGTCCTTCACCGTCACGTTCCAGCTCTTGTCGGCGTTCTGCCGCAGCGCGCGCACTTCATGTTCCAGGTGCAGGCCGAAGTTCGGGCTGCGCTGCAGGCCGGCGGTCAGCTGGCGGGTGATGACGCCGAAGTTGACGTCGGTACCGAGCGGCATCCAGGTCGCAGCGACCTTCTGCTTCGGGTCGCGGCCTTCCATCAGCAGCGGGGCCCACTGCTTGATCTGCGCCGGATCCTCCGAGTACTGCATGCCGTAGAACAGCGGGTTCTTCACCAGCGCCTGCTGGCGCTTGTGCAGGTAGGCGATGTTGTCATCGCCCCAGACGAAGCTCATGTGCGGGGTCGGGTTGATGAAGTCGCTGGGCTGGCTCAGCCGGCCTTCCTTCACCTGGTGCGACCAGAACTGGCGCGAAACCTCGAACGACTCGGCGATGCCGACCGCGCGCTTGGTCTCGATGCTGCCGTCGGGGAGTTCCGGGGTGTAGTTCAGTTCGGCGAATGCCGAGTGGCCGGTGCCGGCGTTGTTCCAGCCGTCCGAGCTTTCGCCGGCGACGGTGTCGAGCCGCTCGTAGACCTGGATGTTCCAGTCCGGCTGCAGTTCCTGCAGGTAGGTGGCCAGGGTGATGCTCATGATGCCGGCACCGACCAGGACGACGTCGACCGGCTTGTCGTTGCTGGCGGCGGGCACCGAGCGCTGGGTCAGCGGCCAGTACAGGAACAGCGCGGCGGCCAGCAACAGCAGCACGAGCAGGGCGATAAGAGCCTTGCCAAATTTCTTCATGGGAATGACTTGGGCGTGGGGAAGGGGGCAGGATGCGCGCTGGGACAGCAAATGGCGTGAAGAAACAATGCCTTGCAGCAACCTGCCGCGATTTTAACCCGATCTGGTCCGGTTTTGATGCAATGCAGCATCCCGCCCCTCGGCGTCACGCGCTCAGGCCAGTTCCAGGATCTCGTCGCCCGCCTCATCCACCTCGCCGGTGGCCTGCCAGCCCAGATGCCGGTAGAAACCGTGCGAACGCGAGCGCGGATCGGCCGAGCAGGCCAGGAACAGGCGGCCATGGCCGGCGGCGCGGGCGAGACCGACCACCTCCTGCAGCAGGCGCTGGCCGATGCCGCGGCGTTCGTAGTCCGGCAGCAGCGCCAGCACCAGCACCTCGCCACTGTCGCGGTCGGCGAAGCCGTAGCCGACCACCGTGCCGTCGTCCTCGGCGATGCGGCCGATGAAATCGCCCTCGGCGATGCCTGCCGCCCAGCTCTCCGCGGTGATGCCCAGTTCGGCCAGCTGCGCGGCGCTGAAGGCGTTCTCGCGGGTACGCCCGCGCAGGTCGATGCAGGCGGCCGCATCAGTGGAAAGGGCGGGGCGGTAGTGGATCGTCATGCAGGTTCCTTCGGTAGCGCCGGGCCATGCCCGGCGGAAGCGTTCAATCACTGCCGATGGTGAAGTACTCCGCAGCGAAGTAGCCCACCTGGTACGCCAGTGCCACCCCGGCCAGCACCACCTGCGCGCGTGTCGTGCGCAGGTTCCAGCCCAGCACGCAGACCATCAGCATCAGCGCCGTGTGCAGCGGATAGGCCTCGCCCAGCAGGCGCCAGCGACTTTGCCCCTTGATCGCGGTATCCACAAGATCCAGAAGCGTCAGCGCGGCGATCGCGCTGAAGATCCAGCGCCGGCGCTGCATCAGGTAGGCGCCGTAGCTGCCGAAATCGCGCAGGTCATCCGGGAACAGCAGGGCGCACAAAAGGAACCACGTAGCGCCGTAAGTGATCACGAACAGATAGATCTCGAAGGTCCACTGGTGTATCTGGACCAGGCGGAATTCCCACCACCAGAACGTCACCAGCGATACCAGCGTCCAGGCCACCCAGCACAGGTGCAGGGCCGAACAGCCGCGCCGCTGCGGGTGCTCGATGATCTGCGCCAGCCCCTTCAGCAGCGTGGTGATCGACAGGCCCAGGATGATGCCCATCACCACGCGGATATGCAGGAACACCGGATCGGTCTGCATCGCCCAGCCCCCAGAAGGTCGGTTGCCGCGATGCTGGCACAGAAACAGGTCCCAAAAAATGGGGTCAGAGCCCGTTGCGCAGCAACCGGACCCACCCCGCCATTCCACGGAATGCCCGCTTCTGACGTTGACGTTGACGTTGCCGGCCAGCGGCCGGCACTACCGCTTCCGCCGGACCAGCGTGCTCGACGCCTCAAGCACCGCCCGGGTCAGCAGCGCCATCGTCTGCACATCGCCCTTCCAGTGCTGCCAGTACAGCGGCACGTCCTCCCACGCACGCTGCCGCACATACACCAGCCGCCCCGCATCCAGATGGCGCTTCACCAGCGGCAGCGGGTTCATCGTCCAGCCCAGCCCGCCCAGGTTGGCCTGCACGAAGGCCCGGGTGGAGGGGATCCACCACGTCGGCGCCGTGCTCGGCAGCGCATCGCCGGCCATCCGCTGGGCGAAGCGCGACTGCATGTCGTCCTTGCGGTTGAACACCAGCACCGGGGCCTGCGCCAGCGCCTGCGCCGTCACCCCCTTGGCGAAATGGCGCTCGCGGAACTCCGGCGTGCAGGTCGCCGCATAGCGGATGCTGCCCAGCGCATGGATCTGGCAGCCCTGCACCGGCTCGTCCAGCGTGGTCACTGCACCCAGCACCGTGCCCTGGCGCAGCAGCTCCACTGTGTGGTCCTGGTCTTCCACGCGCAGGTCCAGGGTGGTGCCGGTGTTCTGCGCGAACTGCTGCGCGGCCTGCGGGAACCAGGTTTCCAGACTGTCGTGGTTCACCGCCACCGGGATGCTCGCCTGCGGCAGGTCCTCGTCGGCCAGGCCCATGCGGTGCAGGGCGTCGTGCTCCAGCAGCGCGGTCTGCTCGGCCAGCTGGACCAGCAGCTGGCCCTCGGCGGTGGCCGTGGCCGGGGTGCCGCGCTTGACCAGCAGGCGGCCGATCCGGTCCTCCAGCGCATTCACCCGCTGCGAGATGGCCGAAGGGGTGACATTCAGCGACTGCGCAGCGCGGTCGAAGCTGCCTTCGCGGATGACCGCTGCCAGAGCCCGCAGCTGGGCATGGTCGATGCGCATCGAATTAAGCTCCGCTAATGTTGGTTTAGTAAGTTTAGCTCGTCTTTCAAATGGTGCGGCGCGACAATGGCGCCCGTTCCGGTGCTGTCCGCCTTTGCGAGGCACCGTCCCCCCCAGTAAGACAAGGCAGTGAATCCCATGTTCTCGGTCATCTCCGCCAGCACCGGCCTCGGTGCCTGGTTCTCTGGTGCAGCTACCGGCGTCGGCCTGTTCGCCGTGGTCGGTGCCCAGAGCGCCTTCATTCTGCGCCAGGGCATCCTGCGCAAGCACATCGTGCCGGTGGTCGCCACCTGCGCGGCCATCGACGCCATCTTCATCTTCGCCAGCGTAGCCGGCCTGCGCACGCTCACCTCGGCGCTGCCGTGGCTGACCAGCGCCGTGCTGTGGACCGGCGTGGCCTTCCTCGCCTGGTACGCAATGAAGTCCGCGCGCCGTGCCTTCGCCGGTGGCGGTGGCATGGGCGAGGCCGACAGCGATGATGGCAGCCGCCGCGCGGTGCTGCTGGCCGCGGTCGGCTTCTCGCTCATCAACCCGCATTTCTGGCTGGACATGATGGTGATCGGCTCGATCGCCGAGAACTTCGGCAATGCGCGCATGGCGTTCGCCGCCGGCGTGGTCACCGCCAGCTGCCTGTGGCTGACCGCGCAGGGCCTGGGTGCCCGCCTGCTGGCGCCGCTGTTCACCAAGCCCAGCACCTGGCGCGTGCTGGACGGCACCATCGCCGTCATCCTCAGCATCCTGGCGCTCACGCTGGCCATCCGCGGCGTGCACTGAGCACTGCACCGAACACCACACTCTCTCCAAGGTCGTGGCTGCGGCGGCATCGGAAACGATGCCGCCGTTCTTTTTTTGTCCCTGCAGCCGGCATGTCGCTGGGTACTGGCAGGCCGCCCATCGGCCTGCCTACAATCGGGGGTGCGGACAGGGTGTCCGCTGTATAGGGGGAAGGATGCGCAGGACAATGATGGCCGCGCTGCTGGCGCTGGCCTGTGCCGCGCCGACTGCGGTCGGTGCCGTGGACCTGGAAAAGTACATCCGCCAGGAGACATTCCAGGACATCAAGATTTCGCCGGGGGGCGACTACTTCGCTGCCACCGTGCCGTTGGAAGACAGCACGGCTGTGGTCATCATGCGGACGTCGGACAACACGCCGATGGGCAGTTTCCGCCCGCCCCGCAACAACCATGCGACCAGCTTCGACTGGGTCAGCAACGAACGCGTGCTGATCGAGCTGTCCGAGAAGTTCGGCTCGCTGGATACGCCGCAGCGCACCGGTGAGCTGTACGCGGTCAACGCCAATGGCGGGCGCGGCGAGCTGCTGGTCGGCTACCGGGTGGAAGGCAATGGGCCCGGTACCCGCATCCAGCCGAAGAAGGTGGAGGCGGTGGCCGCCTTCCTCACCGACGAGCTGGCCAATGACGACCGCAACGTGCTGGTCGCGGTGTGGCCGTTCGGCAACGATCCCTTCACCCGCGTGGAGCGGCTGGACGTCACCACGGGTCGCCGCGTGCAGGTCGCGGGCTCGCCGGTGCGCAACGCCCGCTTCACCACCGACAACAAGGGCGAAGTGCGTTTCGCCCATGGTTCCGGCACTGACAACGTCAACAAGCTCTACTACCGCCAGCCGGGCAACAACCAGTGGAAGCTGGTCAACGACGAAGCGGTCAGCAGCCGGATCGAAACAGCCATTGGCTTTGCGGAAGACAACAGCGTGGCCTACCTGCAGGTCCAGCAGCCGAAGGGCCCCGACGCCATCGTCAGCTGGAACCCGGAGACCGGCGAGCGGAAGACGCTGCTGGCCGATGACGTGGTCGATCCGTACCACATCATCTTCCGCAACGGCACGCGCGTGCCGGTGGGTGCGCTGTACCTGGGCGACACCACCCGCAGCCGTTTCTTCGACGAGACCTCGGCCGATGCGCGCCTGTACCACAGCCTGGAAGCGGCCTTCAAGCAGCCGGTCTACATCACCTCCAGCACGCGCGACGGCAAGAAGGTGCTGGTGGAAACCTGGACCGGCAACGATCCCGGCTCGTTCTACGTGTTCGATACGGTGGCCAAGTCGGCGCAGCACCTGATCAGCCGCAGCGAGTGGCTGGACGTGGACAAGACCGCGCCGGTGCGCGCTGTATCGCTGAAGGCCCGCGATGGCCTGCCGCTGCACGGCTTCCTGACCCTGCCGCACGGCAGCGACGGTCGCAACCTGCCGATGGTGGTGCTGCCGCACGGTGGTCCGTACGACATCTTCGACTCCGGCCGCTATGACATGGAATCGCAGATGCTGGCCGATGCCGGCTATGCGGTGCTGCAGGTCAACTACCGTGGCTCGGGCAACTACGGCCGCGCGCACACCCAGGCCGGTGCACGGCAGTGGGGCGGCGCCATGCAGGACGACGTCACCGATGCGACACGCTGGGCCGTCGCGCAGGGCATCGCCAACAAGGACCGCATCTGCATCTACGGTGCCAGCTATGGCGCCTACTCGGCGATGATGGGTGCCGCGCGCGAACCGGGCATGTACAAGTGTGCCGCCGGCTACGTGGGGGTGTATGACCTGCCGATGATGTTCACCCGTGGCGACATCCAGAACCGCGGTTCGGGCATGACCTACCTGCGTGACTGGCTGGGCGACCCGGCGAAGCTGGGCGCGGCCTCGCCGGTCACCCTTGCCGGGCAGATCAAGGTGCCGGTGTTCCTCGCGGCCGGTGGCGAAGACAAGCGCGCGCCGATCGAGCACACCAAGCGCCTTGAAGCAGCACTGAAGAAGGCGGGCACGCCGGTGGAAAGCCTGTACTACAGCACCGAAGGCCACGGCTTCTACCGGCCCGAGCACGAACGCGAGTACTACAGCCGCCTGCTGGCGTTCCTGTCCAACAGCCTGGGTGGGGCCCAGGCCAGTGCGGCAGCGCCGAAGGCCAGCGGCAAGGCGCCGTAAGTCCAACCGCGCACGCCGCGCGTGCGCTTCAGCAGGCCGGGCAGCCACGGCTGCCCGGCCAGGGGAGACATCATGAAACCTTCCATCCTGCTGGCCGGGATGCTGGCGCTGTGCGGCGCGGGCCAGGCCCGTTCGGCCGAGCTCGCGCTGGACGACTACCTGCGCCGCGCCGAGTTCAATGACATCCAGCTCTCGCCCACCGGTGAGTACCTGGCGATGACCCTGCCGCTGGAAGATGCAACCGCCGTCGCCATCCTGCGCACCAGCACCATGGAGCTGGTCGGCAACTTCCGGCCGCCGCGCAACAACCACGCCGACAGCGTCGACTGGGTCAGTGACAACCGCCTGCTGATCGGCCTGGCCGAGAAGTGGGGCGCGCTGGACGCGCCGCGGCCCACCGGCGAGCTGTATGCCATGGATGCCAACGGCAAGCGTGGTGACCTGCTGGTCGGCTACCGCGCACGCCCGGACGAGCCGGGCCTGGTCAGCGGCCGCAGGGTGGAGCCAGTGGCGGCCTTCCTCGCCGACCCGCTGCAGGGCGATGACCGCAACGTGCTGATCTCGCTGTGGCCGTTTGCCAATGACACCAGTGCACGGCTGGAACGGTTGGATGTGGTCACCGGTCGCCGCGTGCTGGTCTCGCGCTCGCCGGTGCAGCGGGCCACGTTCACCACCGACAACGCGGGGGTGCTGCGCTTCGCCCGTGGCGCTGGCGAAGACAACGTCAACAAGCTGTATTACCGCCAGGATGACGGCCGCTGGACGCTGCTCAACGATGAAGACAGCAGCTACCGCATCGAACGTCCGATCGGTTTTTCCGCCGACAACCAGCTGGCCTACCTGGTGGTGCAGCAGGCCAGCGGGCCCGATGTGGTGGTCAGCTGGAATCCGCAGACCAACGAGCGCCGCACCCTGCTGCAGGATGCAGCGGTCGATCCGACCTACATCATCCACCAGCCGGGCACGCGGGTGCCGGTCGGCGTGCAGTTCGTGGGTGCGGCTCCGCGCAGCGCGTTCTTCGACGAGCAGACGCCCACCGCGCGTATCCAGCGCATGCTGGAAAAAGCCTTCCCTGGCCACGTGGTCAGCCTGTTGTCGGCCACCCGTGACAATGCGCGCATCCTGGTCAAGGTCGACTCGGGAAAAAATCCCGGTGACTGGTTCCTGTTCAACACGGCCACCCGCGAAGCGGCGTTCCTGACCGCGCGCAACCGCTGGTTCGACCGCGACGGCGGTGCCAGCGTGCGTCCTGTGACCCTGGCCGCACGCGATGGCATGCCGTTGCACGGCTTCCTTACCGTTCCCCACGGCAGCGATGGCCGCGGGCTGCCGATGGTGGTGAAGCCGCATGGAGGCCCCATCGGCGAGTTCGACGACGGCAGCTTCGAGCGCGACAACCAGTTGCTGGCGGCGGCCGGCTATGCGGTGCTGCAGGTCAACTTCCGGGGCTCGGGCAATCATGGTCGCGCGCATACCCAGGCCGCCGCGAAACAATGGGGCCGCGCCATGCAGGACGATGTCACCGATGCCACGCGCTGGGCCATCGCAGAAGGCATCGCCGATGCACGGCGCATCTGCATCTACGGCGCCAGCTACGGCGCGTACTCCGCGCTGATGGGGGTCGCCCGCGAGCCCGCGCTGTACCGCTGCGCGGCCGGTTATGTGGGCGTGTACGACCTGCCGCTGATGTTCAAGCGCGGCGATGTGCAGGACCGCACGTCGGGCGTGAACTACCTGCGCGACTGGCTGGGCGAGCCAGCAACACTGGCGGAGGTTTCGCCGGTGAACCTGGCGGCCCGGATCAAGGTGCCCGTACTGCTGGCGGCGGGGCGCGAAGACCAGCGTGCGCCGGTGCAGCACACCGAGCGCATGGAAGCGGCGTTGAAACAGGTCGGCGTGCCGGTGGAAGCGGCCTACTACGCGCGCGAAGGGCATGGCCTGTATGGCGAGGCCAACCGGCGCGACTACTACACCCGGCTGCTGGCGTTCCTCGCACGCAGCCTCGGGGGCGCCACCGCCGCACCAGCATCTGCGGCGGCGGGCAAGGCCAAGGCGCCCTGAGCGGGCGCCGGTGCACGGGGGGCTACTTCACCCCGTGCATCATCCGCTTCAGCAGCGGCGCGGCGATGAAGGCCAGCACTGCACAGCCCAGGCCGATCCACATCAGCAGCCAGAACAGGTGCGCATAGGCGCCTGCGGCCGCCACCATGTCCAGCGTCTCTCCTTCGGGAACCTCGATCGCCGCCAGCTTGCCGAACAGCGCGGCCAGCGTTTCGGAGAACGCGGTGGCCAGGAACCAGGTGCCCATCATCAGGCTCATCACCCGCGGCACGGCCAGCTGGGTCACCGCTGACAGGCCGACCGGCGACAAGCACATCTCGCCGCTGGCCAACAGGAAGTAGGCCAGCACCAGCCACCACACGCTGGCCATTTCACCCGTGGCGCCGACCTGCTGCGCGGCCAGTGCCAGCGGC
Source organism: Stenotrophomonas sp. SPM (assembly GCF_003105135.1). Classification (NCBI taxonomy): domain Bacteria; kingdom Pseudomonadati; phylum Pseudomonadota; class Gammaproteobacteria; order Lysobacterales; family Lysobacteraceae; genus Stenotrophomonas; species Stenotrophomonas sp. SPM. The sequence continues at coordinate 50,752 of NZ_QETL01000013.1, forward strand.
ACGAACGACAGCGCACCGATGACCAGGCCCCAGGCGGACTTCACCGGCTTGCCCGGCTCCCAGCCGCGGCGGTCCATCCAGGTCCACAGCGCGGCGAACGCCGGGGCCAGCAGCACCAGGAACAGGCCGCCCAGATAGGTGAGCGAGCCGGCCGTCTGCGGAATGACCAGGCAGTCGCGCACCAGCAGCACCAGCATCAGCGCGACGATGACGATGAAGAATGCACGCGGCGCGTTCGAGCCCGGGCGGCGCTCGGACAGGCGCGCGCTGACCACGAAACCCAGCGGTGCCAGCAGCAGCGAGATGATCGACCACGGCAGCGGGGTGCCACCGGTGATGACCAGCGCCGGCACGATGTCCTTGGTCAGCAGGCGATCGGTGAAGGTGACCCACGAGCCGTAGGACTGCTCGTACATCGTGAAGAACACCAGCGCCATGAAGATCAGCACCATCAGCGCGATCATCTGCTGGCGCTGCACCGGGGTGCACTTGCTGCCGGTGAACCAGGCGAACCAGACCAGCACGCCGCCCAGCACCACCAGCATCAGCATCAGCGCCAGGCTGATCTCGCCGCCCAGGGCGAAGGCACCGTTGCCTGCGGCCCACATCAGCCAGGCCACCGGCAGCACGCCGACCACCGCGCACAGGTAGATCAGCCATTCGCGCGGCAGGCCCAGCACCTTCTGCTTCAGTGCGGCCGGCTGCGGTGGTTCGGCGTGGCCCTGCAGATACTTCTGGCCCCACAGGAACATCGCCAGGCCGGCGAGCATGCCGATGCCGGCGGCGCCGAAGCCGTACTTCCAGCCATAGGCCTCGCCGAGGAAGCCGCAGACCAGCGAGGAGAACAGCGCGCCGAGGTTGATGCCGGCGTAGAACAGCGAGAAGCCCGAATCGCGGCGCGGGTCGTCCTGCGGGTAGAGCTTGCCGACGATGGTGGAGATGTTCGGCTTGAGGAAGCCGACGCCCATGATGATCAGCGCCAGCGACAGGTAGGTCACCGCCAGGGCCGAGGTATCGCGCACCACCTCACCGTTGACCCGGTAAGCGGCGTGGCCCTCGAAGGCCATGCCGAGGTGGCCCAGCACCAGCAGGATGCCGCCGAACAGCACCGCCCGGCGCATGCCCAGCCAGCGGTCGGCCAGCATGCCGCCGAACACGGGGATGCAGTAGACCAGGCCGCCGTAAGCGCCCAGCAGGTCCAGGCCGGCTTTGTCGCCGAACAGGTGGTACTTGGTGAGATACAGCAGCAGCAGCGCCTTCATCCCGTAGAAGGAGAAGCGTTCCCACATTTCGGTGAAGAAGCAGACGTAGACGCCTTTCGGGTGGCCGAGGAAGTCGTCGGAAGCGATCGCGGTGGAATTCATCGGCGGATTATAGGCGCGCGCCGGGTAGCGCCGGGCATGGCCCGGCGGCCCCAGTAGATCCACGCCATGCGTGGATGGGGCTCATCACGCGCGGTCGATTACAGGTAGCGCAGCCAGGCCAGGTCGCGGCGGCGCGCCTTGAACCGGCCGAACAGCAGCGTCGGCGGATACATCGCCACCGCCAGCGCGCAGGCCACCAGCAGCAGGCCGGCCACCGAATCCAGCGCGTACAGGCTGCCGTGGGTCGGCCCCCAGGTCGCCAGCGCAGCCACGTACAGCAGCTTCAGTACGTACAGATGCAGCAGGTAGAAGAACATCGGCGCTGCACCGATATCGGCCAGCGGTCGTAGCGCGCGGGCCAGCGGCGGCCATTCGTACAGGCGCAGCAGCAACAGGCCCACGCCCAGGGTCAGCAGCAGGAACTGCAGCGACGGCGGGTACTTGGTCACGTTGAACACACTCATCCAGGTGCGCAGGGCGCTGTCCTGGTGCTGCCACGGCGCCTCGCCATAGCTGTTGGCCAAGCGCAGCAGGGCGAACGCGGCCAGCGCACCCAGCCCGGCCCACAGCAGCCAGCGCTGGCGCTGCACCGGGTCGCGGTCGCGGGCGAACCACGGACCCATCAGGTAGCCCAGCACGATCACCCCGATCCACGGCAGTACCGGGTAGGACGTGCGCAGGCGCAGCACGCCGGTTTCGATCCAGTCGCGCTGGTGCAGCACCTTCCACAACACGGCCAGCACGCCGTTGCCTTCCACGCGCACGCCATCGACCAGGTTGTGGCCGGCCACCAGCAGCACGCCCAGCACCAGCAGCGCCGGGCGCGGCAGCCACAGCAGGCCGGCCAGCGCGATCATGCTCAGGCCGATGGCCCAGATCACCTGCAGGTACAGCGTGTCCGGCGGGAACTGGAAGGTCCAGGCGAAGTTGACCAGGGTCAGTTCCAGCACCACCAGGAACAGGCCGCGCTTGAGCAGGAAGGCGGCGATGGCGCGACGCGGGTCGGCCTGGCGCTGGCCGTACAGCCACGCCGACAGGCCGGTGAGCAGCACGAACACCGGGGCGCACAGATGCGCCAGCAGGCGGCAGGCGAACAGGGCAGGGGAGACGCTGGCCGCGTCCATCGGGTCGCCGACCTGGTGCTGCAGGAAGAAGGTCTCGCGCACGTGGTCGAGCAGCATCAGCAGCATCACGGTGCCGCGCAGCTGGTCGATGGAGGCCAGCCGGAGAGAGGGGGAAGGGGGCATGTGGAGCAGCGGCTGGGTACAACATAAAGATATAACATATCATTTACAGGGTGGCCAGTCCGGCTTTGCTGCATCGGCCGGTTGCCTGTGCACGCCCGCGGCCGTTGCACTGCAGCAGCCGGCCCCATCCTTTGGCACGCTGGACTTGCTCTGCCCTGAACGCTAGCGTGGCAGGGATTTTTTGCCAGCAGGGGCTTCCATGAACCATGACGCTGCGCCCAAGCAGCTCACCTTCCGCGCAGTGGCCCTGGCCATCGTGCTGGCGGTGGTGCTGTCGGCGGCCAACGCCTATCTCGGTCTGTTCGCAGGCCTGACCATCGCCACCGCCATTCCCGCGGCGGTTATTTCCATGGGCGTGCTGCGCCTGCTGGGCGGTGGTTCCATCCTCGAAAACAACATCGTCCAGACCGGCGCTTCGGCCGGTTCGTCCATCGCCGCCGGTGTCATCTTCACCATCCCGGCGCTGGTCATCATGGGCTACTGGCCGGACTTCAAGTACTGGTGGGTGCTGGGCATCGCCGGTCTCGGCGGCCTGCTGGGCGTGCTGTTCTCGGTGCCGCTGCGCCGTTCGATGATCGTCGAAGACCCGCTGCCCTTCCCGGAAGGCAAGGCCGCGGCCGAAGTGCTCAAGGCCGGTGAAAACCCCGGCCCGGGCCTGAAGATCCTCGGCCTGTCTGCCGTGATCGGTGCCTTCGTCAAGCTGGCCGCCGAAAGCGGCCTGCGCCTGATCCCCGATGCCTGGTCGACCTCGGCCTATGTCGGCAGCTCCAAGATCACCGCTTTCATCGGCACCAACCTGTCGCCGGCCCTGCTGGGGGTGGGCTACATCGTCGGCCTGAATGTCGGCATCGTGGTCGTGTCCGGCTCGATCCTGACCTGGCACATCGCCATTCCGATCTACCAGGCGTTCTTCATGAACACCGATCCGGCCCTGGCCGCGTCGGTTGCCGCTGCTTCGTCCACGGAGGCCGCGTTCGCCATCTGGGGCGCGAAGATGCGCTACCTGGGCGTCGGCGCGATGCTGATCGGCGGCATCTGGACCCTGATCTCGCTGCGCAAGTCGCTGCTGAACGGCGTCAAGAGCGGCTTCGCCGCCGCGCGCAAGAGCGGCGGCCCGGTGCTGGCGCATACCGAACGCGACCTGCCGATGAAGTGGATGCTGGTCGCCCTGGTGGTCTTCGTGCTGCCGCTGCTGGCCCTGTACCAGGCCATCGTCGGCCAGTGGCATGTGTCGATCCCGATGACCCTCATCATGATCGTCGCCGGCTTCCTGTTCGTGTCGGTCTCGGCCTACCTGGCCGGCCTGATCGGTTCGTCCAACAACCCGGTCTCGGGCATCACCATCTCCACCATCCTGTTCGCCTCGGCCGTGCTGGTCGTGCTGCTGGGCGCCGATGGCCTGAAGCCGGTCGGTGCCGGCGGGGCGCCGCTGGGCGCGGTGGCCGCCATCATGATCGGCGCGGTGGTCTGCTGCGCCGCCGCGGTGGGCGGTGACAACCTGCAGGACCTCAAGGCCGGCTACATCGTCGGTGCCACCCCGTGGAAACAGCAGCTGATGCTGGGCATCGGCGCGTTCTCGTGCGCGCTGATCATGGCCCCGGTGCTGAACCTGCTGGCCACCGCCTACGGCATCGGCGTGAAGTCCGAGCTCCACCCGAACGCGCTGGCCGCCCCGCAGGCGAACCTGATGGCCTCGGTGGCCAAGGGCCTGTTCGGAGGCGAGCTGCCGTGGACCTTCATCGGCATCGGTGCCGTGGTCGGTGCGGTCATCATCGCCTTCGACAGCTGGCTGAAGTCGCGCAACTCGCGCTTCCGCGTGCCGGTGCTGGCTGCCGCCATCGGCATCTACCTGCCGCTGGAACTGATGGTGCCGATCTTCCTGGGCGGCCTGATCGCCTACCTGGTCGAGCGTTTCCACAAGGTGCGTGGCGATGACGAAGAAGGCCGCGACCGCGTGCACAAGCCGGGCGTGCTGTTCGCCGCCGGCCTGATCACCGGCGAGGCGCTGATGGGTATCGCCATCGCCGTGCCGATCGTGGTCAGCAGCCGCGCCGACGTGTTGGCCCTGCCGTTCCACCTGCCGGCCGCGCAGTGGTTCGGTCTGGCCGTGCTGTTCCTGGTGGGCTGGCTGATCTACCGCACCGGCAAGCGCGCCATGGCGTGATGGCTGGGCCCATGTAGGGCCGAGCCTGTGCTCGGCTGCCCTGGCAAACCGCGCTACGGCGCGGTTTGCTTTTTCTGGCGGTGGAACGCCCCCCGCGGGCGGTCATGACCGATGGCCTTGGCAGCCCCGCCCGCACGGGCCTACCATCGGTTTTTTGCCGTCCTGCGGAGATCCCGATGAAACTGCGTCATGCCCTGCTGCCACTGAGCCTGCTGGCCGCCCTGCCCAGCGTCGCCGCTGCCCGTGGCCTGGAAGTCCGCGACATGGTCGCCATGGATCGCGTCTCCGCCCCGGTCCTGACCGCTGACGGCGGCACCGTGGTGTTCGCCAAGCGCACTACCGACGCCAACCTCAAGTCCAGCACCGCGCTGTTCGCGCGCAACCTGCGCACCCGCGATGCGGCACCGCCGAAGCAGATCACCCCGGCCGGCTGGAACGTCAATTCGGCCTCGCTGTCGGCCGACGGCCAGACCGTGTACTTCCTCAGTGCCAAGAACGGCAGCCAGCAGCTGTACGCGCAGGGCATCAGTGGCGGCACCCCGCGCCAGCTGACCGATTTCCCGGTGGACGTGGACAGCTACCACGTCTCGCCGCAGGACGACCGCGTGCTGTTCAGCGCCGGCGTGTTCCAGGCCTGTGCCTCGGACCTGGCCTGCACCGAGAAGAAGCTCAAGGACGTGGCTGACGCCAAGGCCAGCGGCAAGGTCTTCGATTCGCTGTTCGTGCGCCATTGGGACACCTGGAACGACGGCCGACGCAACACCCTGTTCGTGGCCCCGCTGCCGGCGGCCAAGGCCGGCCCGGTGAAGGGCGCCTCGGCGCTGAGCGCGACCATCGATGGCGACGCACCGTCCAAGCCGTTCGGCGGCAACGACGATTTCACCTGGTCGCCGGACGGCGCCAGCGTGGTCGCCAGCATCCGCGTGGCCGGCAAGCAGGAACCGTGGTCGACCAACTTCGACCTGTACCGCTTTGATGCCGCCGGCAAGCAGGCGCCGGTCAACCTGACCGCCGCCAACCCGGCCTGGGATGCCGGCCCGGTGTTCAGCGCCGACGGCAAGACCCTGTTCTACCGCGCCATGAAGCGCCCCGGCTTCGAAGCTGACCGCTTCGGCCTGATGGCGATGGACCTGGCCAGCGGCAAGGCCCGCGAGATCGCCCCGCAGTGGGATCGTTCGGCCGGTGAGATCACCCTGTCCGCCGATGGCGCCAGCATCTACACCACCACCGACGATCTCGGCGAGCACCCGCTGTTCCAGATCGACGTGGCCAGCGGCAAGGCCACCAAGGTCATCGGCGATGGCACCGTGTCCTCGGTCAGCGTGGCCGGCAACAGCGTGGCCATCACCCGCAACAGCCTGAAGAGCAACGACCAGGTGCTGGTCGGCATGCTGCCGGCCGCCGGCCAGCCGATCGGCGAGCTGCGCGCGCTGACCCCGGCCGCCGGCGAGGTGCTGAAGGACGTCAACTTCGGCGACTTCGAACAGTTCGAGTTCAGGGGCTGGAACAACGAGACCGTGCACGGCTACGTGGTCAAGCCGCACAACTACCAGGAAGGCAAGTCCTATCCGGTCGCATTCCTGATCCACGGCGGCCCGCAGGGCAGCTTCGGCAACGGCTGGAGCTACCGCTGGAACCCGCAGACCTACACCGGCCAGGGCTATGCCGTGGTCATGATCGACTTCCACGGTTCCACCGGCTACGGCCAGGCCTTCACCGATGCGATCAGCCAGCACTGGGGCGACCGCCCGCTGGAAGACCTGCAGAAGGGCTGGAGCGCGGCGCTGAAGAAGTATTCCTTCCTCAACGGCGACAAGGCCTGCGCGCTGGGCGCCAGCTACGGCGGCTTCATGGTCAACTGGATCGCCGGCAACTGGAACAGCCCGTTCAAGTGCCTGGTCAACCATGACGGCGTGTTCGACCAGCGCATGATGGGTTACGCCACCGAAGAACTGTGGTTCACCGAGTGGGAGCAGGGCGGCACGCCGTACGAGAAGGCCGCCAACTTCGAGAAGTTCAATCCGGTCAACCACGTGGCCGACTGGAAGAAGCCGATCCTGGTCATCCACGGGCAGCAGGACTTCCGCATTCCGGTCGAGCAGGGCCTGGCCGCGTTCACCGCCGCCCAGCGCCAGGGCATCGAATCGAAGTTCCTGTACTTCCCGGACGAGAACCACTGGGTGCTGAAGCCGAACAACAGCATCCTGTGGCATGACACCGTCAACGCCTGGCTGAAGCAGCACATCGGCGAATAAGCGTTACCGGCGCCGCCCTCGTGGCGGCGCCCGGCTTTTTGTAGAGCCGAGCC
>NZ_QETL01000014.1:0-56515 GCF_003105135.1 Stenotrophomonas sp. SPM
CGTGGCCGCACAGGGCCGTGCCGGCAAGCTGCTGGCCCCGGCGCGCCTGCGCGAACAGCCCGCCGCCAGCGGCAGCACCCGCTACCGCGTGCTACTGCCGGCCGCTGCCAGCCGCGAAGACGCCCAGGCCATGGTCAAGCGCATCGTCGCTGCCGGCCTCAGCGATTACTACATCATCAGCCAGGGTGAAGAGAGCAATGCCATCGCCCTGGGCCAGTACCGCAACCGCGAAGGCGCCGAGCGCCGCATCGCGGCCGTGCAGGCGGCCGGGTTCCAGCCGCGCCTGGTGGCCAGCGGCGATGCCGGGCAGTGGTGGCTGGAAGGGCAGCTGGCTGCCGGCAGCGAACCGGCGCAGGCGCAGCAGCGCAGCGGTGCCGCGCAGCAGCGGTCGCTGGAATGCACGCGACTGCGCTAGAATCGCCCCACCGCGGCGCTGCCGCCGGTGAAGCCCCCATGCCGCTTTAGCTCAGTTGGTAGAGCAACTGTCTTGTAAACAGTAGGTCATCCGTTCGATTCGGATAAGCGGCACCATCCTCCGATCCACTGGCATCCACGGATGTCCACGGTGCACAATCAACCCGCTGAAATAGCGGGTTTTTTTGCTTTTCTGTCCCCGGCCGTCCATGAGCATCCACCCAGACTGGGTCTGCAATTGGGGGTACATGGGGATTCAAGCAAGAGAGATAGGACGATGTACCCCCAACGGCCCATAAGTCGTTGACGGATATGGCTGCAAGGAACGCAAAGGGCAAAGAGAAGCCCTACAAGCTTGCGACAGGAGCAGGGCGCTACCTGCAGGTCATGTCCAATGGGAATCGCTACCGGCGAATGAAGTACCGCCATGCGGGCAAAGAGAACTTGCTCTCCATCGGGGTCTACTCGGAGGTGACTCTGAAAGAGGCGTGTGACAGGCGCGACGGCGCGCGTGCGCAGCTGCGAGACGGGAAGGATCCTTCTGAGGAGAAGCAGCTTGGAAAGCTGCGAGTGGATGCTCGAGACATACGCGTTCCCATGGCTGGGCAAGCGCGCAATTGAAGACATCAGCACTGCAGAGGTTCTGTCAGTTCTTCGCCGGCTTGAGGCTCAGGACAAGATTGAGTCGACCCAACGACTGCGCTGCGTAGGCTGGGCTACGGGACAGACGACATGACAGGTCACGGATTCCGGAGCATGGCGTCCACGCTTCTGCACGAAATGGGGGGGGGGGCGTCGGATGCGATTGAGCGGCAATTGGCTCATGCGGAGCGGAATCCAATCAAAGCAGCTTACAACTGTGCTGAGCATCTTCCGGAGCGGCGGCGAATGATGCAGGCATGGGCTGACTACCTGGACAAGCTGAAGAGTGGAAAAGCGAAGCCAGTGCTGCGAGCAGTTGCTTAAGTACGCCAGATGGTATGTGGCCCGTAGTCAAGAGCGTCCATCGCGCTTATCCGCCGGTCTACCGGTGGCTTTGCCGACCCGGACGTTCGCTTTCGGCCACACCCCAACATAGCCCAGGCCTTGTTCCCATGTCGGAGAAGCATGACCGCGGCCTCTCTGGCTTGGATGCCTACTACACCGGCATCCAGGCGCTTGACGAAAATCCTTGGCGTCGACGCAGCCGCCCGTATCTGGAAATGGAAGCATTGGGAGAGACTGTGCTGGAAAGAATCAGACTGTTCCTCAACCTGGAAAACATCTTCAACGTCCGCTAGAGCATCCACAACCCGACGCCTTGGCCTCGCCGCGCCGACGATGGCCAGTGGACCTTGGATGTATGACCGCTGGAAGAGGCTGTGGTGGATGGTGGTGTTGGGATGACGTCCTAGGGTGTGGCCCCGCCCGGAGCGGCGACGTCCGCTTTCGGCCAAAAGCAGACCTTGGTAACCGCCTGAAGCCAGTCGCGCCGCGAAGCGGCGTCCACTTGAAGGAATTGTCAGGCCCGCGCCAGAGGCCACCTACTCCGACACAAGAACCTTGAGTACAACTTTGGAGTGCGTTTCAAGCTCGCCGGTTGGACCAGGCGTGGGATTCTTGAAGGGATCGAACATCATTTCGAACTCGATGCGCTTCCCAACTTGATACGCGGAGAGATCCTTTCTCCGATTTGCTAAGCAGCCGTATGTGAAGAGCGTTCCGTCATCAAGGGACATCTCAAAACCCTGACTCTCATTGTGCATTCCCTCGCGATAGATTCGAGTAATTTCCCCCGCGAGGATTTGAACCGGCGCGACTCCTCGCTCGATGTTGGTCCACCACTCTGGTGAGCCAAAGAGTCCGTAGGTGCCATTGAGGCCGAATGGGCGGCGCTTGTCCAAAGTAAGCGCCTGCGTATCAGCCACCCGCTGCGGATGTGCGCCCAGGTCTTCTTGAAGTGAGTAGATAAGCCTCATTTTGGCATAATGTCCGAGGTATTTCGATTGGCGAAGCCGGTTCGGCTTTACTGAGTTGTCAGGTGGGCACAATCACTTGGCCCACGGCTTGGGTAAGGATTGACACAGCCGCGAGTACGGCACCAATGGCGTTCCACTTGGATTGAGCGGCCAAGGTCTCCCGAACCTCCCACACATCAAAAGTTACTCCAGAGAGATCAGGGGCGTTGCCACTTTTATCAGCAGCGCGACGGCGCCGCAATAGTGCTTCCTCGCGCGAAACCTTTACGCGGCTTGCATGGAGCCAAGCTCCGGCCGACGCAAATGCGACTCCGATTGATATGACCGTCAAGAGACTCATGAGCTTGATCTCACGCCCAACTACCTAATAGTCGCATTCCTGGATCCGGCTATGCGACTTGTCCATAGCGCACCGTATGGTGGGCTATCCCCTTGATACGACGCGATCTTAGTGCGACCTGGTCCGGCTAACAAGCCGACCTATGGCAAGACACATCAAGATGCAGAGCATGTGCGGCGGGGAAAGTCCGCTACGGGGCGGATGCTGCCATGTCGAGCCTACGACTGCTATCGGCCAGGAGCGGACGTCGCAACGAAGAGACAAGTATGGCCTGCCAGGTCACGTCACCCTTAAGACTCCGCGAGGCAAGCTACGTCGACGTTGATCGACGGAGGAACTGCCGGCTCCGCCTATTGGCACCAATCGTGCCTGGAGGGAAGGAGCTTGCTGCTGACTCAGGCATGAGTGCGCAGATACCGTAAATGCGATTTTCTGCATCTACAGCGCTCACTCAGAGCCGTGCTTAGGGTGTGTGGCACGCGGCGGCAACCGCGGCTTTACCGCTCCCAGCCGACGCGGGAAGACAAGAGCTGATTTTCATGCTAATGATTTTGCTCGACAGGAAAGAGGGGCGCCGAATAGGCGCCCCTCTGGATCGATCAATGGGATAATTAGCCTTGGGGTCTAGGATCGGGCACCTGGTCAGCAACAAATCCCTTGTACAGCAAGGTTGCTCTTCTATCAGCAGCGTCCAACTCAGCCGAACTCAGACCCATCTTTGCAATTTCAGTGGCTGCCGAGTAGTCACCCATGAAATGCGCCAGCCTCAGATAAGCAGCCCCATCCACGACACTCGGAACCTTCGATTCTCGGAAAGATTCGGAGATCGCATACAGGGCATAAGTATTCCCCGCCAGAACCTGATTGCGGAGCATTACCTGGCCATCCATAAAGTTCTTCTCAAGGGCAATCCGCTTACCCAGAACCACTGCAGCAGTGGAATCGCCCAATGAAACCTTCTGCTCCAGCGACTCAGTGGTATCTGCACGCAGTTTTTCTAGCTCCGCCTTCGAAGGATAGCGATGATGGATCAGCCATTCAGCCTCCTCTTGCGACCTTGCGTCCAGCGGGCCTGCATCACGGCACTGATCTTTACACATCCTCTCGGCTATGGATGTTGAATCTGCCGTAGCCTCCGAGCGTGCTACATCGCGCCTCACTGCAGTAGATGACTCCGGGCCAACAGACGGCTCGCTGACACCAGCGGCAGCTGCACCAGCGGAACTACCACCATCTGGCGGCGCGCTGTCTTGCGAGCACCCCGCCAGCGCACCCGAAAGCACCAAAGCCAGAATTATCTTCGAACTCATTACTGAACTCCGCACATGTTAGTCTGGACCTGAGTCCACCACTTCGAGCATGCAGCATCCTCTGTTACGGAGCGCCACTTCTCGCCAATCGAATTCCTCGTATCTACAAGAGATACTAAGCCATAAGGAACGTAGTTCTCAAGAGGAACCCCGATGGTGCGCTGGTGCTCGATAAACCAATAAACGAAATTCTGGTTATCGTTCGCTTCTGCATCAAAAGCCTTGAGCATCTGAATACAATACTGCTCCGGCTTCGTGAGCGTCCCGCCCACTCTGTAGTTACTTGATGCGCTGATTTGCATGTCGCAGGTCAGCCCGAGGTGAATTCGCATTCGCGCGTTGGTATCTACCAGGCTGGCCCCTCTAGCAAAGGCATCTACCTGATCTTGCAGGGCTGATTGCAAGAACCAAATCGCATTGGAATCCATCTGAATCGGAGTTCCTTCCCAATATGCTTTTCCGTTGACAAAATTGTGCGCCATGCGCATTGAGGATTTCTGCCCAGCCGGCACCCTATCATCGCCATATAGCGGATTGGTAGGAAGCGGAATGGGATTGGGGCACGCCGCGGGACGCGTGGCAATTAACAGAGCACATGTCTGCGCTTGATCACTACCTGGTGAGCCGCCACCGCCACCGCCAGCACCGCCGCCACCCGGGTCGTAAGCCCCCCAATCGGGCTGCTCTGGCGGCTCATACTCTATTGGCGGAACTGCATCCACGGTGGGAAGATTGCTTGTATCCGCCATGCCAGGCTGCACCGCAAAAAAAGTGCCCGACATAATCATTGAAATCTTCAGCACATGCTTGATTGATTCCTTGAGGTTGGCGCCCGCCACCATCTCCTCACCAAAAATACGTTTGAGCTTCATTTTACCGTCCTGGCATCATCCAATTTTTTTGTTTGATTTATTCCATTACCACGTCTTTAAGTGCTTCAATCGTTTTTGATATAGCCTCCCTGGCTCTAATTGCAAGTTCAGAAGCATCCCCGCTCGACGCAGTCGCCGCAATTTTTTTTGATAAGCCCGCCGATATCCGAGAATTTGCACGCATAATCGCGCTCTCGGTAGGCATGCCGTATGCTAGAAGTGCGTTAAGAGCCCTTCTGTCCAGGCCGCCACACAATAATTCTTGCGCTAACCGGCCAAAATCTCGCGCATGCGAGCACCATTTATGAAAATGCGTAGCATCTGGCTGCGGACGGCCAGTGGCCGCTAGCTCGCGCCACAACTCGGCTGTGCGTACTCGGTCAAACATTAACCGCCATGCGAAATACAGCGCATACAAAGAGCCCGTGCGCAGGGCGATTTGGATCATCAGCGTCCTCGTCAAACGACCATTTCCATCTGCAAGCGGATGAATTGTCAGAAGTTGATACGCAATTGCTTCGATGGTCTCAGGATCACCGCTCGACTGTTGCGCAAAGAGCACCTTAATAAAGTCGGACAATAGATCGGGAATATAGTGCCGATTTGGTAGGGCCAGAGATGATTCAAGAGGAGACTTCCCCCCGACCCACGCTTGACTAGACCTGATTCGGAAGCGAGGTATACCTGCTTGGCGCGCAAGGCCTTCAATAAAAGCGATTGGGTCAACACGCATAGTTATTGAAAGCGGCTTAAGTCCTAGCAGAGGAGGATCGCCCTGTGACGGCTGGAGATTCAGGCCGCTGTTCAGAGTTCCATGGTGCGTACGATTAACGCGTGCTGTGAGGAGGCAAAGGATCGCTATTAGATCCGGATCAAGGTTACCGTCAGGCAAAAACGGTTTGAACGAGCGCTCAGCGAGGGAAGCAGGCATTGCAACAACTACGTTGTTGGCCCCCCATGTGCTCTCATCTGCCAACTGTCGAATGTACGGGGCGGGCGCAAAGTAAGTGCCGACAGGACGTCTTTCCATGACAAAGCTTGTTCATGATCTTGAGCGAGGACTGAATGGTAGTTGTTCTAATCTGTCATGATTGGTCATGCATCACAGATTTGGCCCTTGCAATGGCGCAAGGCTCAGTTTAATAGTCGTACCCTCTCGGCCGGCGTCAGTCAACCAGCGCTTTTGGACCGCCTGACCAATGGAACGATGGATTTCGTTATCGTCTCATCGGCTCCAGCCCGCTTTCGTCACCCTCACGTGCCTTTTGTCCCAGCAACCTTCGTCGCGCCCCAGGTCGAGCGGAGCCAACGGAACGCTCCTTGGGATGCCGCGTTTCTCCAAGTCGGCCGCAGCAGAGCGGCGACCAGAGCCGCTTGTGCCGGATGGCTCAACTGCTCCCCAGCGGACACGGGCACCGGTGGAGACGAATCGCTCTCGCGAAGGCCTCGTCAGGAAGCTCAGAGCGAACAGCTGCTGCCAGGCACGACGAAATCCACACCAGACTCGAGGAGCCTGGAGCCGGTGCAGGGCGACACCCCCTAGGAGCACGAGAACTACCCTCAGGTCGGCGTTTTCAGCCAGTCGATACACCTGGCCTATCAGCAGAGGAGGTGGCATCCGCGCCGACTACGTCGGGACGTTGGCCAGAAGCACTAGGGGCCAAGCAGGATCAATCAGCGATTGCGACATCGGTATTTGATCGTAACGCGGACCGGTCACGGTCAAATCCAGCTGTTACAGTCCCGCGCACGAACTTATTAGGGGCTCGCCTGGTGCTACTGCGGTAGCCAACGATCGACATTGAGTGGCTCTAAGCCATCTCTACAAGTCCGGATCAAGATGGTTCGCCCCCAGACGTAATGCGCCGCTCGCGATCGACGTCCGCATTCGGCCAGAAGCGGACGTCCACCGGATCTGCCTGCCAGTCATCCTCGTCGCGCCGACTGGCGATGCTCGCGACTTTCGCGCCATAGCTGCACAGATGTGATACCACCCCGCAGCACGGTGCCGGCTGGATATGCCGCTTAAAACACGCCCCGCGAGTGCTTCACAGCTCTTGCGCAGCGGCCGGCCGAGCGCGAAGGCAGGAGTTATGAGTTGGGTTTGGCAGTGAGTTGCCATCGCCTGAATGCGTGTGGTAGAAACTGAACCGTAGCAGCCAGCAGTAGCGACGGAGCGATGATCTTATCTCGCTTTGAAATGGATCTTCGCTTTCTGAAAAGGAGGTTATGACGTGTCTCTGGATGAGCATCTTGCTCCTCGCACCATCACGATGATCACGACGTACGGCTGCACTGCGGAATGCCGGCAGTGCTGCTTCGAATCGAGCCCCCGCGTGAAGGGGCGCCTATCTCTCGAAGAGATGACGCAGTCAATCTCTGACGCGAAGCGCAATTTCCCCTCTCTTCTGGTTGCAGTCTTCAGCGGCGGCGAAGCCACTATGCTCAAGGCTGACCTTACCGCCGCCATTGCACATGCAACTAACGAAGGCCTTTCGACACGAATCGTCAGCAACGGTTCGTGGGGGAAAACAATGGCCAGCGCACGTAAAAAGGTCGCTGAACTGGCTGGCGCAGGACTCAAAGAACTGAACCTCAGCACCGGCAAGGACCATCAGGAATGGGTTCCTGCCAAGAGCATCATGCACTGCGCAGTTGCTGCTGCCGAGCATGGGCTTTTCTGCTTGATTACGGTTGAAGCGGACGTCGAGGGAAATCCTCACTTCCGCGCAGTAGTGGAGCAGCCGGAGGTCCGGGCATTGGTCCAGGACAGAAAGCTGGTCATTCAGTCCAACTCCTGGATGCCCTTCCAGGAGACTGGCGACGTGCGAGGTGGAACGGTTGCGAAGCAGACACTGCGCAAGGGGTGCGGCCAGATCTTCGACAACATCGTCGTGACGCCCTACAGAGAAGTCTCGGCGTGCTGCGGCCTGACGCTGGAACACATTCCAGAGATGAAGCTTGGCAGCATCAATGATGAAGCGGTATCAAAGATCTACCAGCGGCAGACTGATGACTTCCTCAAGTACTGGATTCATGCTGACGGTCCGTACCAGATCATCGAAAAGCTCTTACCAGAGCAATCCGCCAACGATCTTCTCAAAGACGTAGTCCACATCTGTCAAGCCTGCGTAATCCTTCACAAGAACCCTGATGTACGCAATCGCTTGCTCGAAAGGCATAAGGAGTTCATGCCGTCTGTCATGACGCGCTTCTTCCTGGCCAAGGCTATCAATGAAGTGGGCTTGAAGCGAGTTGCAAGTCAACCTGCCATGGAGGCAATTCAATGAAGCGTCGTCGTTTCATCCAGTCTACCCTCGTCGCTGCCACTGCAGCCCCTGCCGCGGCAGGTTTGGCTGCTTCCAACGCCGGCACGCGACTCTATGGTGAACCAGGGAGTTTGACCGGTGGCTCGCAGGGAGCCGCTCGCTTCATGTTGCCCATCTCCAGAGCGGGCGTTCCAGTAGAAGGCTGGCTGGAGTACTCAAGGTTCAGTGCCCTGATCGAGGATCTGTTGAAGGACCGTGCTGCCAGTACAGCATTCAATCAAGATCCTGCTGGCTTTCTGAAGAGTCGAGGCATGGACGGCTCGGAGCTCGTAAGGGGCGATGCGAATGTTGCATTGTTGATTGCAATGTCCCAGCCAGAGGTAAAGCAGGCGGTCTTGGACAAGGACTACCGAGCAGTTATCTCCTACCTGCAAGCAGCTGGCACTTTCTCGCCTGTGTCTACTGACGCTCTCACGAAGAGAGTTGGTAACGTTATCCAGCACAACCGGAATGAGATCGCCAGCGGCCTCAAGTTGGCTCCCGGCACCAAACTGGATCTCAAGACCTACAAAAAACTGCTCGCAAGTTCAAATGGTGGTGCCACTCCCCTGGACGCAGCCGCCTTGGCCGCGGTCGGAGATAACAACGACGCATCGCTATTACTCGGGGCTTTCGCCCTCGTTGTTGCAGCCGTTGGTGCTGCTGTGGGTGTGCATTCCGTGGTGGTTGCCTTCACTTGGCTGGCAATCGTGTCGAGCGTGACAGTTGAAGGTGGCGGCGAAGATGATGATGAGAAGAGTCGCTCAGCCCGAGCATATGGAGGCCTGCTGCAAATCTCGGATCCTGGTGCCCAGCAGAACATCGAAATCGCGGGTCGACTAGCCCAGCTTACTGGCTCACCTCGCGTATTCGAGCTGACCAAGGACGAGCTGGCCCGGGCAGAGTTAGGCGCGTTCTTTGCAGCGATGAAGGAACACAGCCTACTTGACTACGATGAAGCGGAGCTTCCCGATCTCGTAGAAGCAACGCTTGGTTTCACCGAGAAATCGATCGGAATGAGCTAGGAGATCCGGACGTATGCAATGCACCATCCCCGTCTCTCTGTTCAATCGCAGCATGCTCTTCCAAGAGCTTGCCCCCGCGGCCGTCCTCTTCATCTGTGCCATAGGCCTCGCATTCCATGGCGGTCTGGAGCCCAGAAAGAAGTTATTTGCGATCGCCATCCTTTGCGTCGTTGGAAGTGCGACCTCGGCATCCACAGCGATGCTGGCGCTGCGTTCGAAGATCGATATCAACGGCGGCACTGCGACCTTGCATGCGGGCTTCTGGAAGGCCGAGTTGCCTACGCCCGCGTTAGTAGGTGCAGGGGCAACTGAACAGGTCAGCGATTCGCTAAGGAAGCGAAAGAATGGCATGAGCTCGGGCGGCGTCAATGCAGGCTGGTTCGAGGATCCGAACGGCAAGCGTGTCTTCGCACTGTCCGCAGGACGAACTCCCGTTCTTCTGACCACCAGCAGCGGCTTCAGCCTGGTACTGGACCAGTCGACAGCTGATGCGATCACTGAGTGTATTCGCAGCGAATCCAGTCGCTAGCCATGCTTGCCCATCGGGTTCCATGGCGCAGCCATGGTGGAGGAACCACCACTTTCAAGCTGGCATTCGAGCGACCCCACTATCCCTTGCGTGCATCCAGCAGGCACGCGGCGCGCTGCGTGCCCACTGTGTCACGGACGTATCTTCACGAGCGGTTGCTGGCGTGAGCCGTGGGGTACATGGCTTGGGGTTGCGGCATCCAATTGATTACTGGAGGCAGGTGCTCCGCTTCATTGGCGCTTTGGCTGGCGTCTGCTCCCGGCCATTAGCGGGCGTCAAGTACGCTCTGCTGAGGTGAGCGTTGCGAGCGAGATTCGTGTCTCCGAGTCACTCGCAGGATCACAGGGCGCGCCCAAGGCTGCTTCGTTGATTTGCGCTCCAGCTGGCCTAAGTCCAAATTGAAGAGCAGTGTTGAAGTGAGCGTGCCCAGTTGAAGCGTGACAGTCCGAGGTATCCGGCAGTGTCCGCTCCCAAAGGAGCGATAGCACGTTCGCGGCAGGGAGCGTAGCGATTGCCATGAGCGGATGCCAAAAGCGTCAGCGAGGGAGGCTACGCGGGTACAGCCGCTGGAAGGCTGGATATCCTCGCACCGGAGGACGTGTTGGCAGCTGGTCAATCTCAGCCGGCTTGGTTGAGCGAGTGGCCCCGAGGTCCTGGTGGACGGCTCCTCGCTGCCACGTTACGATCGTCAGGCGCCGAGATATCAGATTCAGGGGCCATATAGATCGTCCGGGTTGATCCCTGCTCGGATCAAAATGCGATCACGCCGCAACTGTTCTTCCCATTGTGCTGAGAGCTGCGCTGTTGGCACGTCCGCAGAGTTGTGGCACGTCGGACACGTGAGCTGAACGCCGGTTTCGACTTCTTCAAGCCCCCGGCCTGCAGACAGTCGGCACTCTCTGCCGCAGAGCTGACAACTGCAGATGACAGTCTCGACGCTCTTGAGGCTGCCGTTGATGCGCAACAGAGCGCGGATCCTGAGGATCCGCAACGAAATTGACGTGGTCATGGGGTCCAGCCATATCAGGGCTGGACACGGGCGCGAAGAATGTCGCGCCGGAGAAGAGCCAAGAACGGTCACTCTATCGTCCATCCGATGAAAGACGCATCAAGCCGAACTGTGCCAACGACTCTCTCGTGATCATTTCTGGCGTGTGCAGCAAAGTGCGATTATTTTCGATAGTCCCTCGCGCCTGCTCGAGGTTACTGACGTATTCGTTGTCCTACAAAGGGGAAACGGAAATGAGCTTCCAGCAGCCTTCCGCGATCTCTTCAGCGCCGGGATTTCCTCGCAGACTAGGCCGCCTTGCCAAACGCTCCTGAAGGTCGTGTAGCCAGGCAACCTGGGTGCCATGCGGATTTCTGGTGTATATGTCGCAGGCCAGTCGAATTACGGGTGCAACCTCGTGACGGAAGTTCAGCGCAGGAAGAGCCCCGGCATTGAAGGCCAATTCCCAGTGAGCAAGCTCTCTGTCTATGTCGACGTAGTCCTTGTTTCTTGGGCTTTCCATGGCAGTTCTCCTTTCGGGGCTCCGACTCTACTCGCTTAGTCACTCTGCTGTTTGCGCCCTTGTTCATAAATGGGACGCTGAAGTACGCCCTCCTAACGGAGAAGAGAGGACTGTGAGTGGGCAGCACCTAGCTGCAGTGGAGTAACGTATGAACAATGTCAATCAGAGTCAGGATCCGCGTGCCAACGACAGTAGCGATGCCAAGCGAGCTGGGCAGAAGGGACAACAGGGCCAAGTGAATGGCGAAGAGCTCGGTGGCGGTTCCGATGGAAAGGGCGAGAGGAATCCGCAGAAGCAGCAGCAAGGCAGCCAGGAGGGCGGCAAACAGGCAAGTGGCAAGGAAACGCAAGGTGAGCAGCAAAACGCTCGCCGCTAGGGCATAACGAGGAGCCGCGCGTAGCGCGGCTTTCTTCTGGCTCAGCAGGAATCAGAGATCATGGCCTTGCATGAGAAAGCGGTTGGTTTGATGACCAAGATCATGTATCAGTCTCGCCCAGCGGTTACGACGACCATGGGGCTTTGTCGTTCTTGTCATTCCCCGAGCCCTGGTGGAATGGAGTGCGCACGTTGCCTTACTGAAGAGCTCGGACGGATCATCGAGAATCGCGGTGCCGCTGTCCGTTGGCTTGATTCATTTCTGAAGGTTCAGCAGGACGAGGCCCAGGTTTTCCTGTGCGCCAGTCGCGTCGCCCCGAGCGGGCATGCCTGAGCCTGCTACCGGGATTGGGTCCTCCACATGCCTTTCTTCATCAGCATCTACGATAGAAATGGGAGAGGGTTACGCCTTCCTGAAGGGTGGTGGATCGACTTGTCACGTGCTTCTCCGGCCCTGGTCAGGCGATCAACTCGCATTGATCTGCCCATGTCCTCTGTTGACGAGCATCCCCGGATAGATCCAGTGGTGTTGGACGATCTCCATCGCCGTATTGAAGGTGCCCAATGGCTGACCTAGAAAAGTACGACCCAGTAAGCGTACGTTGGCTTAGCTTTCGTCTGCGGAATGGGCAGTCCATTGGGCCAGAGAAGCTGAAGGCCGTTTGGTCAGATGCCGCCGAGATGAATAGCTGCAGCGTGCGCAGGGAACATGGCCCGGACGGTCATGTTGTCTATGTGCTGTATGCGCCGCGTGGTCTTCCTATGCCGCGGCGAGCAGAAATGCGGCTGCGATCAATGCTGGAAGACGCTGGATACGCCTTCACAATGGGAGCGATTGCGGGTCGTCACCCGGTCGGGGGCTAGTCCGATCTCTCGGTCTGGAGGTGGCGAAGGTCAATCGCAGGCCGCGTGATGCCGAGGCCTGAGCTGATTGGCAGGCTTTAGCAATTGCTGCATGGCGGGCTCGACCTCTGAATGAGCACGGGAGATGCCCGCGTAGTCTTTTTATCGCGTCACCTGAGTAACCTTGGCGTTACCGCCCATCTCCGCCTGGATGACCATGAACTGCAGACTCGGCCGCAGCGTCTGCAGCGCTTGCAACTGCGCTGGCGACAGCGCGCTGTTGCGCAGGCGGAAGCTGTGGACTGGTGCGAAAGCGTCACTAGCGAACAGACGCTCGTACGTCGCAAACGACGTCACCGCATCGGCCTCGCAGACATCGGCCCAGGTGAACTGCAGTTCGGTGGACTCGCTGAAATCCAGCAGGCCCAGTGCAGGCAGGTCGCGCGATACAGCCAGGTGTTGGATGAAGCGCTGGGTATCACTGCCAGCGCCGATCTGCAGGATGTTAAGATGCGGCAGCGGCACATCGAAGAAGCTGGTATCGGGCGCGTTGGGCACCACCAGCTCGGTCAAGTAGGGCGCACGGCTGGCGAAGCGGGCGATCTCTCCAGCCTCTTCCATGATCGAGCCTGCGCGCTGGATCAGCGACGCATGGTAGTGCTCCGGTGCGGTGGGCGTGACCACCAGTGAACGCAGACGCGGGAACTGGGCGTTGCTGTCCAGCAGGGTGGTGAACGCCCATTCGCGAGTGCCGTCGCGCCTTCATCCCCGCCCGTGAAGCGCAGCGACATGACAGCGTGGGCAAGGGCAGGATCAGACAGGCAGACCAGCCTCCATTCGAACGCCGCGTCCCACGGGTTGCCGAAAAATTCCACGTGCAGCCCGCCGTACAGCGGGGCCACCGTCGGACGTGTCTGCAGTGCCGACCACAGCGGCCCGGCGGGGTCGGTGATGTCCAGGTCGTACTCGTCGGCCGTCTCCAGGCTGAAGGCGTGGATGCGCTGCTGCAGTTCCAGCAGCCACTGCTGGGCGAGTTCGAAGTCAGGCGCGGCCGTGGCAGGTAACCAGTCATCCTTGGGTGAGCCGGGATGATAGCCTCGGCCCTGCAGGTTCGGCAGCGCCGTACCTGTCTTCACGACGCTCCTCACGAACCGCCATCCCGGTCCCGTCGCATACTGTCGCCATCCGCCCGTCCGGGCCACGTTGGGAATCGATCATGCGCCGCCACGCTGTTTCCCTTGCTGCTGCACTGCTGTGCTCCGCCTTCGCGGCCCCGGCCATGGCCGCCGTGCCGTTCTTCAATGCCAGCTGCCCCGGCGGCCTGGATGTGCACGCCGACGAGGGCGGCCCGGTGTACGTGCAGGGGCGGGAGGCGGCGCTGAAGCGCTTCAACGACCGCTATTTCGAAGCGCGCGACGCGCAGAGCGGGGTGACGCTGTCGATCACTACCGGTGACGACGGTGCGCCGCAGATCAGCTACACCGGCCGGGGCGGTGCCAACGGCATCTGCCAGGTCAGCGGTGGCGGCGCACCCGTGGCGGGCGAGCGACATGATCGCCGCCGCCACGATGACAGTGACGATGAAGGTGCGGCGCTGCCGCGCGAAGCCACCTGCGAGTCCACCGACCAGCGCCAGGTGTCGTGCGAGATGGACACGCGCGGCAACGTGGAAGTCGCCCGCCAGCTCAGCCGCACCCGCTGCGAGCAGGGCCAGAACTGGGGCCTGTCGCGGCATTCGGTGTGGGTGAACGGCGGCTGCCGCGCCGTGTTCCGCAACACCTCGCGCGCTGCGTACACCGCGCCGGGCGGCGGTACTGCACTGGGGTCATGCAACACGCGCAAGGGCGCACAGGGCACGCTGGTGACCCAGGTGCCGGTGGGCAGCGACTACCAGGAACTGATCATCGATTACCCGGATGGCCGCTTCCTGTGCATGCTGCGCAACAACGGCGAAGTGCAGAGTGTGACCCCGATGCGCCGCCGCTGAGCGCCGAACCGCCCCAGCGTGGTACGCCGGGGCCTGCAGGGAGGCGACACCATCGACTACTCGCCGCTGGCGGTCACTGAGTCTGCCGCCGGAGCAGATGCAGTGGCTGAGTCAATGCAGAGATGGGTGACCTGTAGACGAGTGCCTGGTCCGGGATCCCTCGGCATGGGGGAGCTTTCGCACCGACCGCTTCCGGTTTGCTGAACCTTGCATTCGCCCATTACGCAGGCCCACGTGGTACCAGTGGCCAAGGTCAGATCCACAACGCTGGTGCTGCGTCCGCTTTGAACGAGGGCGTACGACAGGCTCAACGGATCATTGCCATACCTTGAGTGCCCCCGGCCTGTGAGCAGAATCCACTTGCCCTTCCCACCTGTCGCTTGCTCTTCGGACGCCAATGCGGACAACGAGCTTGCGCCAAAGTCTTCCTTACCCGTTATCCGCCTGTCGAACCCAACAAGTCGAATGAATCCCTGCGATTCCAGTCGGACGAGGCGCTCGATCAGTTCCAGGTTCGCGGCACTTGATCGACCGTCCCTCGATCTGGCCCAGAAGACGTCCTTGAACACTTCCTGCCTCCCGCGTCCGGCTGAGTCTCTGACGGCTTTGATGGAAGAGGCGGGCATCTCCACGCCCACAAGGGGGGGGCGCGATTTCGATGCGAACTTACAGACAGCGTCGAAGAACCATTGCGGCGTCTGGACGTTCCCGTGAACCTCGCCAAAAACGATAGCGTCGAAGCCATCGGCAGCCACCGAGCTCAAGGTTGTATTTCCACCTGCAGTGCACTCAACCGGGGCGTCATCGGCCCCTGTGCAAGAGGCTGAAAGAGCACCCAGTGCCAACAGCGCGAACGTGCGGGCGATGTTCAATGTGCCTCCCAATCCATGGGGAGCCCTGACGCGTCCCTGCTGGACAGATTCTGCAAACCACTCTCCTTGGGTTCGAACAGCCGTTTCGCACGTTGCCTTCCCGCGAATACTCGGCACTCCCATTGTCGCGGTCAAGGGAACTGCATCATCCGATCTTGTTGTGGGACTGATCGCACGTCCCGGGGGAAGGCGGCTGGGAGGAGGGGGATTCCGGAGAACCTGAGAAGTGCTTGCCGCGCTCTGATCGTTGAATGTTCCTGCTGCACCGCCGCGAGTGGTGTCACATCCCTCTGGCTAGACTGTGCTTCTTTTTCGTCTGCAGGAGGCACCCATGGCCCACCCCATTTCCGTCACCCTGATCGGCGTGCCCACCGACGTGGGCGCGGGCCATCGTGGTGCGCGGCTTGGCCCGGAAGCCCTGCGCGTGGCCGGCCTGCCGGAGGCGCTGGCGGCGCGCGGCGTGGACGTGCGCGACCTGGGCAACCTGGATGGCCCGCGCAACCCGTGGACCTCGCCGGTGCAGGGTTACCGCCACTTGGACGAGGTGGTGGCCTGGAACCGAGCGCTGATGGACGCCAGCTACGCTGAACTGCAGGCCGGGCGCATGCCGATCATGCTGGGCGGCGACCATTGCCTGGGCATCGGTTCGATCACCGCCGTCGCCCGCTGGTGCCGCGAACAGGGCAAGACCCTGCGCGTGCTGTGGCTGGATGCGCATTCGGATTTCAACACCAGCGATGTTACCCCGTCGGGCAACATCCACGGCATGCCGGTGGCGTGCCTGTGCGGCCTCGGCCCGGACGCGCTGACCCAGCTGGGCGGCAGCAGCCCGGCCATCACCCCGGCGCAGATGCACCAGATCGGCATCCGTTCGGTGGACCCGGACGAGAAGCGCCTGATCAAGACCCACAAGGTCGATGTATACGACATGCGCTACATCGACGAGAACGGCATGAAGCGCACCGTGGAAGCGGCACTTGCCGGCATCGACCAGAACACCCACCTGCACGTCAGCTTCGACGTGGACTTCCTCGACCCGAGCATCGCCCCGGGCGTGGGCACCACGGTGCCGGGCGGGGTGAACTACCGCGAGGCGCAGCTGGTGATGGAGATGATCGCCGACAGCGGCCGCATGGGCTCGTTGGACATCGTTGAACTGAACCCGCTGCTGGACACGCAGAACGCGACCGCCGAGCTGGCCGTGGACCTGGTGGAAAGCCTGTTCGGCAAGTCCACGCTGATGCGCGGTTGAGGCCGGCGACCTTCGCCTGAATGGCGTGTGGGCCTGTTCACACTCGCTGCACGCGGCAGACGCCAGATTGCACGTCACGCAAGGCCATTCCACTGTGGGAATGGCCAAGCGCGATGAAAACCATGTAGTGGCGAACCCCAGGAGAAAACCCATGAAGCGTGTAGTTGCCCTGATGCTGTTGTCGATGTTCTCGGTGGCCATGCTGGCTGGCTGCAATACCGTTGCCGGCGCCGGCAAGGATGTGCAGAAGGCTGGCCAGTCGGTTGAGGACGCCGCCAAGGGCAACTGAGCCCGGGGTGGTGCCCAATCAAAAAGGCCGGGACACTGTCCCGGCCTTTTTCTTTTTGCGCAGGCAAGCCCGTCGGTAGTGAACCATTCAAGCAGGTGAGCATGCTTTTCATTGCGGGTTGACTGTTGTTCAACGCCGAGTGCGCCAAGCTGCTGCCACGGTAAGAACGCCGTTGCAACCGAGGACTCGAGCAATGAACAAAGACATCATTTCCGGCAAGTGGTCGCAGCTGAAGGGCAAGGCCCAAGCCAAGTGGGGCGATCTGACCAACGACGATTTCGATGTGGCCGAAGGCAACGCCGAGTACCTGTCAGGTCGCCTGCAGGAACGCTATGGCTGGGCCAAGGACCGCGCTGAGAAGGAAGTGAGCGAGTTCTCTGACAGCGTCCGCAAGGATTACCCGGACTTCAAGTAAGTCCGTCGCGCTTCCCCCACAGCGCGCCCGCACAGCCCCGCGCCCGTACCGTGATGGTGCGGGCGTCGTGCTGTCTGCCTCAGTGTGCCGGCGGGTCGGGCACGTAGCGGTTGGGGAAGGCCTGCGGCTCGCGCGGCAGGCGCGAGCGCGTATCCATCACGATGCCGCGTGCGCGCAGGTTGCGTGCGCTGTCGTAGCGCAGCTCCTGCACTTGGGCGGGGCTGCGGCTGGCGCGCTCGAACGCGGTGTCACGCACCTGCGAAGTCTCGCGGTCGCCGTGGCCGGTGCCCAGTGCCGGGGCCTGCGACCTGGCGGCGTAGCCCTCGGCACGGCTGGCGCTGCTGTCAGCGGCCGCTTCGGCCGCCGGGGCCGCGGGCGCCGGTGGCGGCAACTGCCGCAGGCGCGGTTCCGGGCGGGGCTGCGGACGCCAGCGGTACATCTCGTTGAACACCGCGATGCCGATCACGCCGACGTTGTCCGGCCGCCCGGTGCGGCTGGCATAGCTGCCGCCGGGGCTGCTGAACACGAACTGGGCCACCTCGTCCTGGCTCTTGCGCCAGCCGGTGATGTCCGCGCTCTGGCCGGGGTTGAGCACGTAGCCGGTCTGCGAGGGGTTGGCGTCTTCGCCGGAAATGGCATTGATGCCGTCCACTGACAGCACCACCAGCACGCGCCGCGGGCTGTCGTTGTGCAGGCGCACCGCATAACGATGGCCGCGCTCGCCGGCCACCCAGCGCTGGCCGTCGGCCGGGTAGCTGCGCAGTTCGGTGCCGCGGTCGCGGTCGACCAGGCTCATGCGGACCGGGCCGTCCGGCGCGACCGGCGGCGGCAGCGGGGCCGGTCGGAAGCCGGCCAAGGGCAGGATCAGCAGCAGGGGCAGCAGGCGTTTCATCGGGCGTCTCCAGCGGGGTTGGGTGAACAAACGCGCCGCAGGCCCTGACGGGGTTGGTCGCGGGCACGGTAAACTGGCCCCGTTCATCGAAGGTTACCCCACGCAGTCATGACGACCCGAGTCCTTACCGGCATCACCCCCTCCGGCACGCCCCACCTGGGCAACTACGTTGGCGCCATCCGTCCGGCCATCGCGGCCAGCCGCGCGCCGGACATCGAGAGCTTCTTCTTCCTGGCCGATCTGCACAGCCTGATCAAGTCGCAGGACCCGCAGCGCACCCAGCGCGCGACCCTGGAGATCGCCGCCAGCTGGCTGGCCTGTGGCCTGGACCCGGAACACGTGTGGTTCTACCGCCAGAGCGACATCCGCGAGACCACCGAGCTGATGTGGTTCCTCACCGCCATCGCCAGCAAGGGCATCCTCAACCGTGCCCATGCCTACAAGGCGGCGGTGGACAAGAACCGTGAGGAAGGCCAGGACGAGGACGCAGGTGTCAGCGCCGGCCTGTTCATGTACCCGGTGCTGATGGCGGCCGACATCCTGATCTTCAAGGCCAACCAGGTACCGGTGGGCCGTGACCAGATCCAGCACATCGAGATGGCGCGCGACTTCGCCCAGCGCTTCAACCACGTGTACGGCAAGGAGTATTTCCCGCTGCCGGACGTGGTGATCGACGAGCAGGTGGCAACCCTGGCGGGCCTGGATGGCCGCAAGATGAGCAAGAGTTACCACAACACCATTCCGCTGTTCGTGCCGCGCGAAGAGCTGAAGAAACTGGTGTTCTCGATCCTGACCGACTCGCGTGCACCGGGCGAGCCGAAGGACACCGAAGGTTCGGCGCTGTTCCAGATGTACCAGGCGTTCGCCACCCCTGAACAGACCGCCGCATTCGCCAAGGCTTTCGCCGACGGCATCAGCTGGGGCGATGCCAAGCAGCAGCTGTTCGAGCGCATCGACAGCGAACTGTCGCCGCTGCGCGAGCGCTACAACGCGCTGATGGCCGAGCCGGAGAAGATCGAGGCACTGCTCAAGCGCCGTGGCCAGCAGCTGCGTGAGCAGCTGGCGGCACCGCTGCTGGAAGAGCTGCGCCATGCGGTGGGCCTGCGAGATCTGTCCGATGCCGGCGACATCGCCAGCGAAGATGCCGGTGAAGCCCGCGCCGCGCCGCCGCTGTTCAAGCAGTACCGCGAGAAGGATGGCCGTTTCTACTTCAAGCTGACTGCAGGTGACGGCACGCTGCTGATCCAGAGCGAGGGCTTCGACTCGCCGCGTGATGCCGGCCAGTTGATCGCCGTGCTGAAGCAGGCCGAGCAGGGCGACCAGCTGCAGAGCGATCTGTTCAAGCTGGAAGCCGAGGTCGATGCGGTGCTGGCGGCGCTGGCCGTGCTGCGCGAAGCGGCCTGACCTGCACCACCTTTGTAGAGCCGAGCCCACGCTCGGCTTTGCTTTGCATATGTAGAGCCGAGCCCACGCTCGGCTTGGCGGAAAAGCAGCCGAGCATCGGCTCGGCTCTACAGTGCATTGCGGCCATGGCATGATGTCGGCGCGCCTCAGGCGCGATGACATGGAGTCTGCAATGGCCTGGTTGTCGCTGCTGCTGTTCCTGCCCTGGTTCATTCTGCTGGGCAGCCTGTATTGGCTGTTTCCGCGCCAGCCGCGTACCGCGCGGCGACGCTTGTTCGATGGCGCCACCCTGGCGCTGGCGCTCGCCCTGAGCATCGTGGCGATGCTGTGGGGCCACCACATCGGTCTGGTACAGCCGGGCGCCGGACCGATCTGGCCGCAGGTGCTGGCGGTGCTGTACGCCTATGGCGCGTTCCTGGCGGTGCTGGTGATGGCCCTGTTGCTGCGCCCGCGCTGGTTGCGCCTCTGATGTAGCGCCCCGCGTGTGCCCTCTGTAGAGCCGAGCCCACGCTCGGCTGATGTCTGGCAGAAAGGCTGCCGAGCGTGGGCTCCGGCTCTACAGAATTGCTCCCTCCGACCAAAGCCGCATCGATCACGCCATGCCGGCGCGCCTACCATGGGCCTCTGTTCCCGATCCTGCCAGGTGCGCGTCGATGACCGCCGATCCCAGCATCCACACCATCGATACCGGTTTCCAACGGCCTGATTTCGATGCCGCCTACCTGATCATCGAAAACGGCCGTGCCGCGTTCGTCGACTGCGGTACCGGCCTGTCGGTGCCGGCGATGCTGCAGGCCTTGACCGACAACGGGCTGGGCGTGGAGGCGGTGGACTGGCTGCTGCTGACCCACGTGCATCTGGATCATGCCGGCGGCGCTGGCCTGCTGATGCAGCAGCTGCCGAATGCGAAGGCCGTGCTGCACCCGCGCGGCGCGCCGCACATGATCGACCCGACCCGGCTGATTGCCGGTGCCACGGCGGTCTACGGCGCCGAGGAGATCGCCCGCAGCTACGGCCGCATCGAGGCGATTCCCGAGGCCCGCGTGGTGGTGGCCGAAGATGGCCACCGCATCGACCTGGCCGGCCGTGAACTGCTGTTGCTGCACACGCCGGGGCATGCGCTGCACCACTACTGCGTGTGGGACGCGCGCAGCCGCAGCTGGTTCACCGGCGATACCTTCGGCATCTCCTACCGCGAGCTGGACAGCGCGCAGGGTGCCTTCATCTTCCACACGTCCTCGCCGGTGCAGTTCGATCCGGAGGCGATGAAGGCGTCGATCCAGCGCATGCTGGGCTATGGCCCGCAGGCGATGTACCTCACCCACTATGGTCGCGTGCAGCAGGTGCAGAAGCTGGCCGACGACCTGTTCGAGCAGATCGACGCGATGGCGACGATCGGCCGCCAGTGCGATGGGCGCCCGGACCGCCACCGTTGCCTGCTGGCCGCGCTGCAGGCGCTGTACCTGGAACGTGCACATCAGCATGGTTGCGCGCTGGACCAGGCCGCGGTGGCCGAGGTGCTGGCGATGGACATCGAGCTGAACGCTCAGGGCTTGGCCTGCTGGCTGGACCGCGCATCACGCTGACCGGGAGGCCTGCGCGGCGGTGTCACGACCACGTTACACTCTGGTGACTCCCCTTCCTGCCGTGGTATTGCCGTGAATCCGATGCGTGTGTTGCTGCTGTCGTCCTGCCTCTTTGTCGGGGGCCTGGCCCATGCGGCCAACGACCTGCCCGGTGGCGGCATCGATCCGCAGGCACTGTCGCGCCACGTGCAGGTGCTCGCGTCGGACGAATTCGAAGGCCGCGCACCGGCCAGCGAAGGCGAAGAGCGTACCGTGCAGTACCTGATCGAGCAGTTCCGCAGCTACGGCCTGCAGCCCGGCGGCCCCGATGGCAGCTGGGTGCAGCAGGTGCCGCTGGTGCGTGCGCAGCTGGACGGCCCGGCCAAGGCCAGCCTGCAGCTGAAGAAGGGCAAGCGCACGCTGGCCAATGGCGTGGACGTGACCCTGCAGAGCCTGCAGCCGCGCAAGCGCGTGCAGATCAACAACGCACCGCTGGTGTTCGTCGGCTACGGCATCGACGCACCGGAGCGCCACTGGAACGATTACAAGGACGTGGACCTGCACGGCAAGATCGCCGTGGTGCTGATCAACGACGCCGACTTCGAGGCCGATGCACCGGGTGCATTCGATGGCAAGGCGGTGACCTACTACGGCCGCTGGACCTACAAGTTCGAGGAAGCCGCGCGCCGCGGTGCCGAGGGCGTGCTGATCGTGCACGAGACCGCGCCGGCCGCCTACGGCTGGGCCACGGTGAAGAGCTCGGGCACCTCGCCGCTGTTCGACATCGAGCGCGGCCAGGCCGAAGCGATGGCCCAGCACACGCCGCTGCGTGGCTGGATGCAGCGCGAGCTGGCCGAGGCGATCTTCGCCGACGCAGGCCTGGATTTCGACGCCGAGAAGCGCAAGGCCATGCAGGCCGACTTCCGTCCGGTGGTGCTGGACAACGCGAAGCTGAGCGTGGATTTCGCGATCAAGCGCGAGCCGGTGGTGACCCGCAACGTGGTGGCCAAGCTGCCCGGTGGCGAGCATGGCGATGAGGCCGTGATCTTCTCCGCGCACTGGGATGCCTTCGGTATCGGCCAGCCCGATGCCAAGGGTGACCGAATCCGCCATGGCGCCATCGACAACGCCACCGGCGTGGCCACCGTGCTGGAACTGGGCCGCGTGTTCGCCGCCGGCCCGCAGCCGCAGCGCAGCCTGTACTTCGTCGCCCTGACGGCCGAAGAGAAGGGCCTGCTGGGTGCCAGCTACTATGCCGCACACCCGCTGGCACCGCTGGAAAAGACCGCTGCCGTGCTGAACATCGAAATGTTCAGCCCGGATGGCGCGACCCGCGACATCGCCTCGTGGGGCAAGGGCCGGGTGTCGCTGGAAGGCGACCTGGAGCGCGTGGCCAAGGCCCGTGGCCGCAGCTACAGCCCCGACCCGAACCTGGAAGCGGGCTTCTTCTACCGCGCTGATCACTTCGCCTTCGCCCGCCTGGGCGTGCCGGCCATCACCATCGGCCCGGGCCTGGACAAGCTGGACGGCGGGGTCCAGGCCGGCCGCGCGCTGCGCGAGAAGTACTTCGCCGACTGCTACCACCAGGCCTGCGACGCCTGGACCCCGAGCTGGGACCCGGCCGGCCACGCCGCCGACACCCTGCTGGTCTACGACCTGGGCGCCGAACTGGCCAACAGCCGCCGCTGGCCGCAGTGGGAGAAGGAGTCGGAATTCCACGGCGCCCGCGAAAAGAGCGACGCCGCCCGCCGTTGAAGGTCGTGCCGGCCGCTGGCTGGCGACCTCATGAACCTTCGGAAGCAATGCGGAGTTGCCGGCCAGCGGCCGGCACGACCGTGTTTTCGTCAGCGCCGGCGCAGCAGCTTCCACGTGCCCCAGCCACTGGCGGCGAGCACGGCCAGATAGCACACCACCATCGTGCGCAGGCCCACCGGAGAGCCCGGACTGATGCCGCGATGCAGGCGCAGCTGCATCGAGCTGTGGCCACTGCCCAGATCCACTGTCATCTGTAGCGCCACCGCGGCACCGACCATCAGCAGCGCCACCCCGAAGCCGATGCGCGGCCACGACGCCTGCGCGCTGGGGCGGCGCAGCAGCCACGCCAGTGCTGTGGCTGCGGCGAGCACCACCGCGATCCACATCAGCGGCGACGCCGGAGACGCAGCAGCCACCGGCATTGCACCGGTGGCTGCGATCAGTACGACGCCCTTACTTGCGGGTGCCGTCGAGCCAGTTCGGGCCCTTGTTCGTGAGGAAGAAGACATAGACCACCAACGATACCGCGATCGTGGCGGTGACGTAGATGGCGAACCAGTCGACGTGGCCGGTCTTCAGCGCGCCTTGGTACAGCAGCGGGGCGGTACCGCCGAACAGCGAATTGGCCAGCGCATAGCCCAGGCCCACGCCCAGTGCACGGATATGGGTGGGGAACAGTTCTGCCTTCACCACCGCGTTGATGGACGTGTAGCCGGTGAGGATGACAAAGCCCAGCGCCAGGGTCAGGAAGGCGAGGGTGGCATCGTGCTGGTGCGGCAGCTGGGTGATCAGGTACCAGCTGTACAGCACGCCGCCCACGCCGAAGAACACCAGCAGGCTCTTGCGGCCGATGATGTCCGACAGCCAGCCGCCGACCGGCTGCAGCACCATCAGGAACGTCAGTACGCCGAGGTTGACCAGGGTGGCGGTCATCGGATCATCCGCGGCAAACGCGCTCTGGATCATCTTCGGGCCGTTCACCGAGTAGGTGTAGAAGGCAATCGTGCCGCCGGCGGTGATCAGGAAGCACAGCAGCAGCGGGCGCCACTGGTGCACGATCAGTTCGTACATCGAACCGGACTTCTTCGCCTTGCCTTCGCGCGCGGCCTCGATCGACGATTCTTCCATCGTCTCGTCCATGCCCCGGCGCAGCCAGAACACCACGACCGCGGCGACGCCACCGATGCCGAAGGCGATGCGCCAGCCGAACTCGGAAATTTCCGGCTTGCCCCAGACATTCAGCATCAGGAACAGGGTGAGCTGCGCCAGCACGTGGCCACCAACCAGGGTGACGTAGTGGAACGAGGACAGGAAGCCTCGGCGGCCGGGAATGGCGGCCTCGGACATGTAGGTGGCGCTGGCGCCGTACTCGCCGCCGGTGGCGAAGCCCTGCAGCAGGCGCGCGAACAGCAGGATGATCGCCGCCCAGATGCCGATGCTGGCCGCGGTGGGCGTGATGGCGATGAGGAAGGAGCAGACGGCCATCAGGGTGACCGACACGGTGAGCGCCAGGCGACGGCCGTGGCGATCGGCGAAGCGGCCGAAGAACCAGGCACCGATCGGGCGCATCAGGAACGTGGCGGCGAAGATCGCCCACACGTACATGGTGGAGTTCTTGTCTTCGGGCGAGAAGAACTGCGATTCGAAGTACACGGCGAACACCGAGTACACGTAGACGTCATACCACTCCACCAGGTTGCCGGCGGAGCCTTTGAGGGTATTGGAGATCGAGCGGCGCAGCGCGGCGCCGTTGGTGCTGGGGACAGCAGGTTGGGACGTGGTGCTCATCTGGGTGAGGATCCTCGATGCGGTGCTTCCATGCGGGAAAGATCGGTGCCAGGGGCGCGCGTGGGGCGCTGCCAGCCAGCCTCCTAGGTACTGCATCCCACGTCAACGCCGGGTGCCGGAGGGGCGGGCAGGGCATGGGGACCGCACAGGGTGACAGCGGCCTGCAGGGCAAACCATAGCTAGATCGTCGTACGCGATGTCGTGCGCTGCGTGTTCAGTAAAGCCCTGCAAGGCCTGCGCGACTGCCCAAAGCGGGGTTGCTCCGTCACCCGAACCTTCTAGAATCCCTTTTCCCCTGCCTGCTGGTGCGTCATGTCGGCTTCCCCTGTTCCTTCTGCGGCTGCCCCCCGGGGGGGCCTTGTCGCGCTGGCCTTGCTGCTGGTCTACGTGGTCTGGGGCTCGACCTACCTCGGCATCGCCAAGGCCCTGCACGGCGGCGCGCTGCCGCTCACCATGGTCTCCGGCAGCCGCTTCATCATCGCCGGCGGCCTGATGTACCTGGCCCTGCGCCTGTTCTGGAAGATGCCGCGGCCGAGCCTGCGGCAGTGGCGCAACCTGATCATCATGGGCGTGACCATGCTGGTGCTGGGCAACGGCATGGTGGTGCTGGCCGAGCGCGAAGTGTCTTCCGGCCTGGCCGCGACGGCGGTGGCTTCGGTGCCGTTGTGGATGGCGCTGTTCTCAGCGCTGCGCGGCCAGCACGCCAGCCGCGGCGAATGGCTGGGCATCGCGGTCGGTTTCATCGGCGTGGTCTGGCTCAATGCCGGCAGCAGCCTGACCGCCTCGCCCACCGGGCTGGTACTGCTGCTGATCGCACCGGTCGGCTGGGCGTTCGGTTCGGTGTGGGCGCGCGGCCTGGACCTGCCTGGTCCGTTCATGACCGCGGCCGGGCAGATGATCTGCGGTGGTGTGCTGCTGGTGCTGATCGGTCTCGCGGTGGGCGAACGTCCGACCACGCTGCCCGACACCGGCGGCCTGCTGGCCATGGCCTACCTGTGCGTGTTCGGTTCCATCGTGGCCTTCACCGCCTATGTCTGGCTGCTGCACAACGTGCGCCCGGCGCTGGCCGGCAGCTACGCCTACGTCAACCCGGTCATTGCGGTGCTGCTGGGCGCAGCTCTCAATGGCGAGCAGTTCGGCTGGCGCGATTTCCTGGCCATGGCGGTCATCCTGCTGGGCGTGGTGGTGCTGACCATGGCCAGGACGCGAAAGAAATGAGCATGAGGAAGTGAGCATGGACGAGCAGGAACAACGCCGCGGGCTGCTGGTCACCGCGTCCACCTTCGTGCTGTGGGGGCTGGTGCCGGTGTACTGGCATCTGCTCAACGAGGTGCCGTCGTTCCAGATCATTGCCCACCGCATCATCTGGTCCACGGTGCTGGTGGTGGCGTGGCTGCTGCTGAGTGCGCGCCTGGGCTGGTGGCGGAAGATCGCCGCGCAGCCGCGCGCGCTGCCGATCCTGGCGGTATCCAGCCTGACCATTGCCTTCAACTGGGGCCTGTACATCTGGGCGGTCAATGCCGGGCATGTGATCGAAACCAGCCTCGGCTACTTCATCAACCCGCTGGTGAACGTGCTGCTGGGCGTGCTGGTGCTGAAGGAGCGCCTGCGCCGCGTGCAGTGGATCGCGGTGGGCATGGCCGCGGTAGGCGTGGCCTGGTTGACCATCGATGCCGGCACGCCGCCGTGGATCGCGCTGGGCCTGGCGTGTTCGTTCGGCCTGTACGGGCTGCTGCGCAAGCTGGTGTCGGTCGATCCGGTGGCCGGGCTGGGTGTGGAGAGCCTGTACCTGTTCATGCCTGCGCTGGCATTTGCGGTGTGGGCCGAGAATGGCCATGGCGGTGCGTTCTTCCACGGCTGGGGCTGGCGCAACGATCTGCTGCTGGTGTTCGGTGGCGTGGTCACGGCCGTGCCGCTGATCGGCTTCGCGTACGGAGTGAAGCGCATTCCGCTGTCGCTGGTCGGCATCCTGCAGTACATCGCACCGAGTCTGCAGCTGCTGCTGGGCGTGTTCTTCTTCCACGAGGCGTTCGACACCGGCAAGGCGATTGGTTTTGCGGTGATCTGGGCCGCACTGGTCCTGTTCGTCGGCGAAAACGTGCGGGCGATGCGGGCGGCGAGGGGTCGGATCCCTCCGCAACGCGGAGGGCTCTGACCCCGGTTCCGGCAAAAAAGAACGGCGCCCCGGGGGGCGCCGTTCTGCTTCCATCTCCGGCCAGGAGAGAGTTGGCCGGAACGGGAACGCGGTTGCAGGCTTAGAAGCGCTGCTGGTACTTCATGTACATGAAACGACCGATGTCGAAGCCGCCGTAGTAGACGAAGCTGCTGTTCGGCTGGCTGTACATGATCGGACCCTGGTGGTCGAACACGTTGTTCAGGCCCAGCGAAACGGTGCCATCCCACGGCAGGGCGTAACGCACCTGCAGGTCGTGGAAGGTGTTCGAACCCACCTTGTTGGTCGGCGAGGCATCGGTGTAGGCCGAGCTGAAGCCCGGCAGGTTGCACTCGTCCATGTAGGAACACTTCTCCTTCATGCTGGAGTAGTAGCGCGCGGTCCAGCCGATGCCCAGGTTGCCGTACTGCCAGTCCAGGTTGAAGGTCGAGCGCACGCGGAAGTTGCCGCCCCAGCTGGTCAGCTGTTCCACCGGCGTGGTGACGGCGTTGTCGTTACGCTGCTCCAGGTAGTCGGTGTAGGTCGTGTTCCAGGTGACGGCGAACTTGCCGAACGTGGTTTCCGGCAGGCGGTAGCGCGCGCTGATGTCATAGCCGGCGGTTTCGCGGTAGCCGGCGTTGACCAGCGAGCGGTCCAGCGCGTTGACCTGGCCGTTGCTGCCGCGGGTGAAGCGACCGCAGGCCGCGTCCGAACCCTGCACGTAGCACTGTTCCAGGATGCTGGTGGCCGACTCGCCGACGATGGCGTTGTCGATGCGGATCTTCCACCAGTCCAGGCTGACGTCCAGGCCCTGCACGAAGTCCGGGCTATAGACCAGGCCGACGGTCCAGGTCTTGGCGGTTTCCGGCTTCAGCTCCGGGTTGGAACCCGAGCTGAAATCGGTGGTGGCCTGCTGGCCCGGCTTGCTGGCCACGCTGCCGTCGCTGTTGAGCTGGCGGAAGTTGGCCGGCACGTTCAGGGCCTTGCAGCGTGCGGCAACCGCGGCGCTGGTGGCGGCGGTGCCGAACGAGGTATCGCACGGGTCGGTGAACGAGTCACGGCTGCTGACGGTGCCGCCGTACAGGTCGTCCACGGTCGGCGCACGGAAGCCGGTGCCGTAGGTGGCGCGCACCAGCAGGCTGTCGATCGGCTTCCACTTCACGCCGAACTTGCTGTTGGTGGTCGACCCGAAGTTGTTGTAATCCGAGTAACGACCGGCCACGTCCAGCGACAGCTCACGGGCGAACGCCATGTCGGCCAGCAGCGGCACCTGCAGTTCCAGGTAGACCTCGTTGAGCGAGTAGTCGCCCTGGGTCGGCTTGCCGCTGGTGCCGGCGATCTGGCCGTTCTGCACCATCAGGTCCGGGGTGTAGCGTGCTTCTTCGGTGCGGTGCTCGAAGCCCATCGCGGCCAGCACGTCGCCGGCCGGCAGGGTGAACAGCGAGCCGGAGATGTTGGCGCTGGCCACCTTGGTGGTGGTCTGGCTCTTGTCCACGAAGCGGGCGAACAGGTAGTCCTGCACGTCCTGGTTGCTCAGCGAGCCCGGACCGGTGTAGCCCATCGGCGCCGCGGGATTCCACGGCACGCAGCCGGCGATCACCGCATCGGTGGTACCGCAGTAGGCCACGCCATCCTTGATGAAGGACGGGCCGACGGCGAGGTTGACGTTCGGCTGGTACATGCTGCCGGTGCCGATGCGCTCGCCTTCATTGCGGTTGTAGGTGTAGTTGACGTTCCAGTCCCAGTAGCGCGAACCGGTGTCGAAGCTGCCTTCCAGACCGAGGCTGCCGCGCTTGGTCTCCATGTTGTTCTCGGTGCCACGCAGCATTTCTTCGGTGCGGTGCGAGAACAGCACGTCCTGGCCCCACAGGTTGAATGCGCTGTCCCTGGAGAGGGCGGCGCGGGTCCCGTTGCGCGCCTGTGCGGCAGTCACCGAGTACGGGTAACCGGCCAGGTGCTTGCTCGATTCGCGCTTGCTGTACAGCGCATCGGCAACCAGACGCAGGTTGTCGGTGATCGAGAATCCACCGTTGGCGAACACCGAAGTGCGCTCCAGGCCGGTCAGCAGGCTCATGTTGGTCTTGGTGTTGGCACCATCGGCCGGGTTCAGCGTGTGGAAGTTGGCTGCATCGGTCGGGTCGCCGCCCGGGCCGACGGTCACCGGCTTGCCGCCGACGGTGACGCTGCCCCACGGCGTGGTGCCGTTGAGGCCATCGTTCGGATGACGCGGGCCGTTGACGTAGCGGGTGAACTCACGTGCGCCGCCCATCACTTCGTCTTCCTTGGTGCGCTCGGCACCCACGCTGAACCAGCCGCGGTCGAAGGTCTTGCCGAAGGTGGCGCTGTAGGAGCGCTTCTGGCCGTCACCTTCGCCGTACTGGCCGACGTAGACGCTGGCTTCGCCACCGTCGAAATTCTTGCGGGTGATGATGTTGACCACGCCGGCGATGGCGTCCGAGCCGTACAGCGCCGACGCACCGTCGGTCAGTACTTCGACGCGCTCGACGATGGCCGAGGGAATCGAGGCCAGGTCGGAATAACCACCGGCGCTGACGCCCATGCGGCGGCCGTCGATCAGCACCAGGCTGCGTTCCGGGCCCAGGTTGCGCAGGCTGACATACATGCCACCGAAGTCGCGCGAGGAGGTCAGCGACGAAGCGCGGCTCATGCTCGGCGAACCGGCAGCGGTCACGTCCTGCAGGATGTCGGCGACGTTGACGTAGCCCTTCTTCTCGATCTCGGCGCGGTTGAGCGCGACCACCGGCTGGGCGGTCTCGACACTGGCCTGGCGGATGCGCGAGCCGGTGATTTCGATGCGATCGAGGTTGGTGGTGTTGTCGCCCGCATCCTGTGCGAGGGCGGGGGTGGTGCAGCTGGCGGCCAGCGCGATGACGATCGCGTTGCGCAGCGGGGTGGTCTTCAGGGACATCCGTGAAATCTCGTGTTTCAGAAAAAAACATGCGCCCGTTCTATGGGCGCGTGGGGTACTGCAAACCAACGTGGGGGGCGGGATTCTAGAGTGTTTTCATTCGTAACTGTTTGTCCCGGCGTGTTACATCGCGCCGAACATGAATCGCAACCAACAATCCACAGGGGTGCTGTGCGCAGCGTCACGCTCGGGGTGTGTTCGATGCGCAGAGGCATCGATAACGGCGGTAGTCGCGCGATCTGTAATGCACGGAGTGTGCGAACGTTCATCCACGTGTGGCGTGGATGACGCGCCCAAAAAAAGGGCGAAGCCTTTGCTTCGCCCTCCACATGCATCACTCCACCCACCGGCGCGTTGATCAGGTCTCGCGCAACGCCGTGGTGATCGGCAGGCGCGCCGCGCGCAGTGCCGGGAACAGGCCACCGACCAGGCCGATGCCCAGTGCCCACTTCAGGCCATTCCACAGCAGCTCCGGCGACACGTGGAACTTGAACACCACCGCGCTGAAATTGCTGCCGATGGTGGACACGCTGTAACCGTTGAACAGCAGCCAGGCCACCGCGCAGCCCAGCAACCCGCCCAGCAGCGCCAGCAGCATGGTTTCCAGCATCACTGCAGTCACCACCGGCAGGCCGCGGAACCCGATCGCACGCATGGTGGCGATCTCGCGTGCACGCGTCGCGACCGCGGCGTACATGGTGTTGAGCGCACCAAACACCGCGCCCACCGCCATGATCGTGCCGATCACCTTGCCAAGGATGTCGATCAGCTTGGTCAGGCCGCCGCCCTGCTTGCTGTAGTACGCACGCGTGGTTTCCACGTCCAGCTTCAGGCGCGGATCGGCCGCCACGGCCGCCTTGAACTGTTCGAAGCCAGGCTTGCCATCGGTGCGCACGCTGATCGACTGCCACGCACTGCGCTGGTAGGTGGTGGCCAGCGTATCGGCATCGGTCCACATTTCCGAATCGTGCGCATCCCCCGAGGCGAACACACCGACCACGGTCCAGGCCTGGTTGCCCAGGGTCAGCGTCTTGCCGACATCCAGATTGCGGAACTGTCCCTGCGCACCCTGGCCGACCACGATCTCGCGCAGGCCGGTGCCGAACTTGCGGCCCTGCACGATCTTCACCTTGTCATGCACCGCCCACGCCTGTGGGCCGACGCCGCGGAACTGCGCGTTGACGTCGGTGCCGTCGGCCTTGGACACGAGGTTCACCACCTGTGACAGCTCCGGCGACAGCAGCGGCCGGCCTTCGCCATCGCGGCTGATGCCGGGCAGGGTGGACAGCATCGGCACCTGCTCGCGGGTGATGACCGAATTGGTCTCGGCCTGCGAACCGCCACGCAGCACGATGGCGGTGGTGTCATCGCCGGTGTTGTTGAGCGTGGCCTGGAAGCCCTCGCCCATGGCCAGCATCGCCACCAGCACGCCGACCACGCCGGCAATGCCCACCACGATCACCGAGGAGGCACCCCAGCGCTGCGGCAGGCTGGCGATGCCGATACGGGTGGCCGCCAGCGCCAGCCGCCCACTGCGGGTCAGCAGCAGCCACAGCGCCACCAGCAACGCCACGGCCAGCACACCCACCCACGGCAGGCCGATCCACAGCACCAGGCCCACCGCCAGCAGCAGCACGGTCAGCGCATTGCCCAACCACTTCTTGATCCTGTTCATCGGGAGTCCTCCTCAGCGGCCGGCCAGCGCATCGACGATCTTCAGGCGTTTGGCGCGCAGCGCGGGCAGCAGCCCGACCACGACGCCGATCACCACGATCAGGCCGATGCCCACCAGCCAGGTGGGGGTGGGTACGTGCGGTGGCAGCATGCCCAGGCTCTTCGGCGCGATCGCCGGCAGCACCAGTGCGGCCAGGCCCATGCCGATCAGGCCGCCGAGGCCGATCAGCAGCACCGACTCGACCATCACCAGCGTCAGCACGGTGCTGTCCTTGAAGCCCAGCGTCTTCAGCGTGGCCAGCTCGGGAATGCGCTCGCGCACGGCCTGGGCCATGGTGTTGCCGGTCAACAGCAGCAGGGTGAAGAACACCGCGCCCATGATCGAGGTGACGATCATGCCGATGTCCGCGAACTGCTTGACGAAGGCCTGCTGGAACGCCGATTCGGTCTGGGTCTTGGTCTCGTGGTCGGAGTTGGCCGAGATCGCATCGATGGCCTGCGCCACGCGGGAGGCATGGTCGGGGTTGTCCAGGGTGATCGTGTACCAGCTCACCTGGTTCTTGATGTAATCGTTGGATTCGTCGAAGTATTTCCAGTTCATCATCAGCTGGCGTTCTTCGTTGCTTGCCTGCGCGCGGTCCTTCGAGCGGAAGATGCCCTTCAGCTCCAGCGGCCAGTCATTGCTGCCGCCGCGCGGGAAGATCGTGGCCTGCAGCGGAATGGTGTCGCCGATCTTCCAGCCGAACTGGTTGGCCAGGGTCTCGCCGACGATGGCGCCGGTGCGGGTCTGCTTCCAGTCTTCCAGCTGCGCCGGGTCGATCTGCAGTTCGCGGTAGACGTCGAAGTAGTTGGGCGACACCGAGAAGTTCGGGAAGAAGTTCTTCGGGTCCTGGTAGATGCCGCCGAACCACATGCCATAGGCCACGTCGCGCACGCCATCGACCTGGCGGATCTGGGTTTCCAGGCGGATCGGCAGCGACTGGGTGATCGACAGGCGCGAGGCGGTGACCAGGCGGTTGGCACCTTCCACGCTGCCGCCGGAATTGAACGCCACGCGTACCGAATCGAGCATGCCGAACAGCAGGAACGCGGCGACCACCGAAAACAGGGTCAGCAGGGTCCGGGTGCGGCTGCGGAACAGCTGGGCCCAGACCAGGGAAAAGTATTTCATCGCCGGGGCCTCCGTCAGTGGGCCAGCGGGGCGTCGGCCAGCTCGCCCTTGTCCAGGTGCACCGTGTGGGTGGCGTACTCGGCGGCCTTCGGGTCATGGGTGACCATGATGATGGTCTTGCCGTGTTCGCGGTTGAGCTGCTGCAGCAGGCCCAGGATCTCCTCGGCCGATTGCCGGTCGAGGTCGCCGGTCGGTTCGTCGCAGATCAGGAAGGTCGGATCGGAGACGATGGCGCGGGCAATCGCCACGCGCTGCTGCTGGCCGCCGGACAGTTCGTTGGGGCGGTGGCTGCGGCGGTCGGCCAGGCCGACCAGGGTCAGCGCGATCTCGGCATTGCGCTTGCGCTGTGCGGCGCTGAGGTGGGTCAGCAGCAGCGGCAGCTCCACGTTCTTCTGCGCGGTCAGCATCGGCATCAGGTTATAGAACTGGAACACGAAGCCGACGTGGTGGCTGCGCCAGGTCGACAGCTGGCCGCCACTCATCTGGTCGATGCGCTCGCCTTCGATGCTGATCTCGCCGCCACTGGGGTTGTCCAGGCCGCCGATCAGGTTGAGCAGGGTGGTCTTGCCCGAACCGGACGGGCCCATCAGCGCGACGAAGTCGCCGCTGGCGATGTCCAGGTCGATGCCATGCAGCACCTTCACTTTTTCCGGGCCGCGTTGGTAGGTCTTGGTGATGTTGCGCAGTGAAACCAGGGTCGACATCGGGGCTCTCCACGAAAGGTGGGACACGGGAACGCGCGCCGGCCACGGGCCGGAGGGCATGCATCGAACGGTGCTGCCGGCGGCGCCACGCGGGCGCCAAGCCGTTACTGCGCTTGTTTCAGTCGAACCCTGGCGCCATCGCGCAGGGTGTCCGGTGGGCTGACCACCACGCTTTCACCCGCACTCACGCCCTTCAGCAGCTGGCGGTCCTTGCCCATTGCCTGGCCGGCCTGCACGGGGCGCTGCTGCACGCGGTCGGCATCGCCCAGCACGAAGGCCACGCTGGCACCGTCGCGCTCGACCACCGCCGTGGCTGGCACGCGCACGCCCTGCGGCGTGTTGGCGGTGGCCTGCGGCTGCGCCTGTTCCAGGAAACTGACCCGCACGCCCATCTCCGGCACGATGCGCGGGTCCTTCACCTTCAGCGCCACGCGCACCTTCACTGTGGCCTTGCCACGGTCGGCGGTGGGAATGATGGCGATCACCTCGCCGGGAATCTTCCACTCCGGGTAGGCGTTGAGCGTAGCTTCCACCGGCATCTTCGGCTGCACGCGGCCGATGAAGGCTTCGCCCACTTCCACTTCGATCTCCAGCGACTCCATGTCGACGATGGTGCCGATGCCGGTACGGGTGAAGCCGCCGCCGGCCGACAGCGGCGAGACGATCTCGCCCGGCTGCGCGGCCTTGGCGGTGACCACGCCGGAGAACGGCGCGCGCACGATGTTGTTGTCCACGCCGAGGTCGGCGATGGCGAGCTGGTCGCTGGCTACCTTGACGTTGCGTTGGGCGGTATCGAGCTGCGCGCGGATGCTGTCACGCTGGGCCACGGCCTGGTCGTACTGCGAACGCGAGACCAGCTGCTGGCCGACCAGCGCCTGCAGGCGGCTGGCTTCGGCGGCGGCCTGGCGCTGCTGCGCCTGCAGGCCGGCCACCTGTGCACGTGCGGCCTGCACCTGCGAGGCGGAGAGGCTGCGCTGTGCATCGGCATCGATCGGGTCCAGCGTGGCCATGACCTGGCCGGCCTCCACCCGCATGCCTTCCTCGATCATCACTTCGCGCACCTTGCCGGTGATTTTGGCCGACACCGTGGCCATGCGCCGGGCCACCACGTAGCCGCTGGCATCGAGCACCGAGCTGCTGGCACTGCCCTGCTGGATCGCCACTGCCGGTGCGGTTTCCACCTCCATCGTCGGCGTGCGGCCGAACAGGAAGAAGGCACCGCCGGCCAACAGCAGCACGATCACCACCAACGCGATCCACAGCCAGCGGCGGCCGCCCGGGCCATTCCCGGAGGACGGCGGCGGGTTCTTGCGGTCGATACGGAGTTCCTTCAACAGCTCGGCAGAAGCGTTCATTGCGTTCCATCACAGGCGTTCGGGCGGAGTGGCCGGAAGGGCGACAGCAGCGGTTCCGGTGGCAAAGCGTGCGGCACAGCATGCAGGTGGCACGGGGCGGGATGGCAGTGACAGCTGTCACCCGATGTAGCTGACGGCGGCCACTGCGAAACGTGACCGGGGCAGCACAGGATGGCAACGTCCCCGCTACCGGTACCGCACCCATGGATCCGACCGCAGCTCCCACTACGGCCCCGCTGGCCCGCCTGCACCAGGTGCAGGTGCATTACGCCGGCCATGCCGCACTGCAGGGCATCGACCTGCAGGTGCGTGCCGGCCAGGTCCTGGCCCTGCTGGGCCGCAACGGTGCTGGCAAGAGTACCGCGATCAGCGTGCTGCTGGGCCTGCGCCGCGCCGATGCCGGGCAGGTCGAACTGCTCGGCGGTGATCCGCAGCAGCGCGCCAGCCGCGTGGGGCTGGGCGTGATGCTGCAGAGCACCAGCCTGCCGCCGATGCTGCAGGTGGATGAACTGGTGGCGCAGGCCAGCGCCTGCTATCCCGATCCGATGCCGCTGGCCGAGGTCCTGCAGCGCGCCGGCCTGCAGGATCTGGCCCGCCGCCGCTATGGGCAGCTGTCCGGTGGCCAGCAGCGCACGGTGCAGTTCGCCATCGCGCTGTGTGGGCGCCCGCGTGTGCTGTTCCTCGATGAGCCCACCACCGGCCTGGACATCCAGGCGCGGCAGGTGATGTGGCAGGCGATCCGGCAGCTGGTGGCCGAAGGCTGCGGCGTGCTGCTGACCACCCACTACCTGGAGGAGGCCGAAGCCCTGGCGCAGCAGGTGGTGGTGTTGGAACAGGGCCGCGTGCTGGCCGATGCGCCGCTGGCCGAGCTGCGCCTGGCCGACCGGCCGCGGCGCATCCGCTGCCGCAGCAGCCTGGCGGTGGAAGAAGTGCAGCACTGGCCGGGCGTGCAGCAGGTGCAGCGCGACGGTGCGTACCTGCAGCTGCTGGCCAGCCCGGCCGAACCGGTGGTGGCGCGCCTGCTGGCCGCCGATGCACGACTGCAGGAACTGGAAGTACAGGGCGCGGCATTGGCCGACGCCTTCCTCGACATGACCCGGGAGGCCGCATGAACACCGTGACCCGTACCCTCGCCGCGCCGCGCGCCTCCGTGCGTGCCGCCCTGCGCCCCTACATCGCCGAGCAGCAGGCCGAGCTGCGCCGGGCCTGGCGCACTCCGGCCTTCGCGGTGCCCTCGCTGCTGTTCCCGGTGCTGTTCTACCTGTTGTTCGGCGTGCTGCTGGGGCGTGGCCACGCGCCGCTGTACCTGCTGGCCACCTACTGCGTGTTCGGCGCGATGGCGCCGGCCCTGTTCGGCTTCGGCGTGCAGCTGGCACTCGACCGCGAAGGCGGCCTGCTGACCCTCAAGCGCGCGCTGCCGATGCCGGCGGCGGCACCGTTGCTCGCACGGCTGGCGATGGCGGTGATGTTCGCGCTGCTGGTGGCGGGCCTGCTGGTCACCGCGGCCAGTACCCTGGGCGGCGTGCATCTGCAGGTGCAGCAGATCCTGCAGCTGCTGGCCGTGGCCGCACTGGCGGCCCTGCCGCTGGGCGCCATCGGCCAGCTGATCGGCAGCCATGTCAGTGCCAGCGCGGCCCCGGCAATGGTCAACCTGGTGTACCTGCCGCTGGCCCTGCTCTCGGGCCTGTGGCTGCCGCTGGCGGCGCTGCCCAAGCTGTTCTCGACGATGGCGCCGCTGTGGCCGACCTGGCACCTGGCGCAGCTGGCGCTGCCGGTGGTCGGGCTGCCTGCGGCAGGCAGCCTCGCCGGGCATCTGCTGGTGCTCCTGGGCGTGACCGTGGTGGCACTGCTGCTGGCGCGTCGCCGCCTGCGCCGGGTCGGCTGAACTGGCATGATCGGCAGCGAACGTCCCCGCCTGGATCCGCCCGTGCCGTCGAGCTGGCTTGCCTCCCTGCTGCGCCCCGCGCCGGATTCGGCCGTGGCCGACCAGTTGCGGCGCGGCAAATCCCCGTGGAGCGGTGCGATCCACCTGCTGTGGTCGGTGTGGATCTTCCTGACGCCCGCGCTGGGCAATGGCTTCACCCTGCGCTGGTTGTTCCTCACCCTGGCCAGCTATCCGCTGTTCCTGTTCCTGTATGCACGGGTGATGCTGGCGCCGCGCCACCACGGCCCGCGTTATGCGCTGGCGATGGTCGCGCTGTCGCTGGTGCTGCTGCCCTGGTA
This sequence comes from Stenotrophomonas sp. SPM, assembly GCF_003105135.1. NCBI lineage: Bacteria > Pseudomonadati > Pseudomonadota > Gammaproteobacteria > Lysobacterales > Lysobacteraceae > Stenotrophomonas > Stenotrophomonas sp. SPM. The sequence continues at coordinate 36,913 of NZ_QETL01000014.1, forward strand.
CCCGTCCGGCCTGAGCTACTTCGTGTTCGGCTGCGTGCTGATGCGCATGAGCGGCCGCAGCGGCTGGTGGATGTACCTGCTGCAGCTGAGCGGATTGAACATCGTGTTCTGCTCGGCCGCGCTGTACTTCGGCTACCCGTGGCAGGCGCTGGTGTGGATGCCGGCGGTGTCCTTCATCGTCGGCCTCGTGGTGAACGTGGAGGCATTGAGCCAGCAGCGCGATGTGGCCCTGCAGCTGTCGCAGGAGGAAGTGCGGCGGCTGGCGACCACGGCCGAGCGCGAGCGCATCGGCCGTGACCTGCACGATCTGCTCGGCCACACGCTGTCGCTGATCACGCTGAAGCTGGAACTGGCGCGCAAGCTGTACGACCGCGATGACGCGCGTGCGCGGCAGGAGATCGGCGAGGTCGAGGCCATCGCCCGCGAGGCACTGGCGCAGGTGCGCAGTGCGGTCACCGGTATACGCGCCAGCGATCTGGCCGGCGAGCTGGCCTCGGCGCGGCTGCTGCTGGAATGCCAGCAGGTGCACCTGCACTACACGGTGCCACCACCGATGCCGGTGGAGGTGGAGCGCGGCCTGGCCCTGGTGCTGCGCGAGGCGGCCACCAATATCGTGCGCCATGCGCAGGCGACCCAGGCGCGGGTGGAATTCATGCAGGAAGGACGGCAGCTGGTGATGCAGATACGCGATGACGGACGGGGCGGCCTGCAGGCCGAAGGCAATGGCCTGTGCGGCATGCGCGAGCGCGTGGCCGCGCTGGGCGGCCAGCTGCAGGTGCAGTCGGGCAGGGGCGAGGGCACCGTGTTGAGCGTGCGCGTATCGTTGGCAGCCGCCACGACACCGGTCCCGTCGGCCTCGCTGGCACAGGACGGTGCGGCATGATCCGCATCCTGCTGGCCGAGGACCAGGCCATGGTGCGCGGCGCGCTGTCGGCGCTGCTAAGCCTGGAGCCGGACATCGAGGTGCTGGGCAGCGCCGCCGATGGCGAAACCGCCTGGCGCATGCTACAGCAGCTGCAGCCGGACATCCTGGTGACCGACATCGAGATGCCCGGCCTGACCGGCCTCGAGCTGGCCCAGCGCATCGCCCGCCACGAACTGCCGATCAAGGTCGTCATCGTGACCACCTTCGCCCGCGCCGGTTTCCTGCGCCGCGCGCTGGAAGCGGGGGTGCTGGGCTATCTGTTGAAGGATGCCCCGGCAGAGAATCTCGCCGAAGCGCTGCGCAAGGTGCAGCAGGGCATCCGTGCGATCGACCCGCAGCTGGCGATGGACGCCTGGTCGCAGGCCGATCCACTGACCGACCGCGAGCGCCGCGTGCTGCGCCTGGCCGGTGAGGGCCGCACTGCCAGCGAGATTGCCGAGCAGCTGGGGCTGTCGCACGGCACGGTGCGCAATTACCTGTCCGAATGCATCGGCAAGCTGGGCGTGGCCAACCGCATCGAGGCGTACCGGCTGGCCCGGCAGAAGGGCTGGTTGTAGAGCCGAGCCCATGCTCGGCTGCTGTTCGTCGCTGCGCGCCGCCGCCCGAGCATGGGCTCGGGCGCTACCGATTGCCGGCCCTGCTCAATCCTTCCCGCGCGCCATCGCCTGGAACACGCCATCGCGGCGCACCCACAGGTGGAACAGCGCCGCGCCCACGTGCATCAGCACCGTGGCGAACAACACATACGCCAGCAGGCTGTGCGCGTTGCGCAGGGCGGCATACAGCGCCGGGGTGTGCGGCACGATCGGCGGCAGGTGCAGGCCGCCCCACAGGGTGATCGGGTAGCCGCCGGCCGACAGCATCGCCCAGCCGATCAGCGGCATCGCCAGCATCAGCCCGTACAGCATCCAGTGCGATGCCTTCGCCGCCAGCGCCTGCCACACCGGCAGGTCGGCCGGCAGCGGTGGCGGGCGGTGGCGCAGGCGGTTGTACAGTCGCAGCAGCACCAGCACGAGGATGGCGATGCCCAGCGGGCGGTGCAGGTCGATCAGCATCGGCCGCAGGTGCAGCGAGGCGACCATGGTCACGCCGACGAACAGCATGGCCAGGATCATCACCGCCATGGTCCAGTGCAGGATGCGCGCGAGCAGGTTGAAGTGGCCGTTGCCGGTACTCATCGTGCGGCCTCCTTCTTCGGTTGTTCGACGTTGCCGGCGGCGCGCTCGCGTTCGCGGCGGTTGAAGGACTGCGAGTACACGGCCGAGCGTGCGGCCAGGATCGGGTCGTCACTGCCGTGCACGCCGCTGGGCAGGATCAACGGGTCGAAGTTGATCTGGCCGCAGGCGCCTTCCTCCTGCGACTGCATGCGGTCCAGGCTGAGCACGCCGGCCACTACCTGCTCGCGCGAGTCGGGCCACGGCGTCGACGGATCGTCGATGGCATCGCCGGGCGCGGCGGTGCTGACCATCAGGTTCCACTGCACCGGGCCCTTGGCCAGGCGCTGCTGCAGTTCCTGGCTGAGGAAATCGACGCTGGCCTGCTTGCGCGTTTCCGCATCCATCTCCACCACCGGCGCCAGCGGCTGCCAGCGCCAGCGCACCGCGCGCTTCTGTCCCTGCGCGTTGGTGAACCAGAAGCTGTTGACGCTGTTGTAGGTGGTATCGGCCCAGCTGCTGGTCCACGGCGCGGTCTTCGCCCATTGCTGGAAGGCCTGCGCACTGGGGTATCTGGCCAGCACGGCGGCCATCTTCTGCGGGTCGGGCTTGCCGGTGGCCGGATCGGGAATGGAGGCGCGGGTCTGCTCGTAGAACGCTTCGGCGTCGGGCACGGCGAAGAACGGGAAGCTGTTCATCGCCATGCGCCATTCCTGGCCGTCGTCGCTGACCATCTGCACCGCCATGCTGCGCACGCGCGCGGTGTTGTCGGCGCCGTACGGGTCGCCGCCACCGATCGACAGGCGGCCCATCACCGGCACGCGCGCCTGCGAGAACACCCGCGCGCTGGACAGGGTGGGCGCCTGCGCGCTGGGTTTGAACCAGCCGCTCACGCAGATGCCCTTGCTGTGCGCACGGCGGAAGCCTGGATGGGCCGGGCCGGTGGCTTCGATGGTGTCGGTGAAACGCTGCGCGGTAAGGCGGTTGCCGATCCAGCCGGCCAGCCAGGCGAAGGCCAGCGCGGCGCCGCCCAGGATCAGGGCGATCAGGGCGATCCAGGGCAACGGGGAATGCGTGCGCGGTGCGCCGGGCGTCTGGCCGGCGCGGGTGTAGCGGAAGAGCGACATGGTCGGGTTCCTGCCTTCACGGATCGTGTGGGTGGTCGACCCGCACATCCTCGCAGAACCCGACCGGGGCCGAAATTCAATTTTTCGTCAGATTTGCCGGCCCCGGCAGGAGGACGCGCCGGGCAGGGCCCGGCGTCTCCATCAGGCGTAACGCGCCTTCAGCATCGCCCAGGCCGAACGCAGGGCCAGGGCCTCGCCACCGGCCGGACGGCCGGGGCGCTCGCCGTCGTTCCAAGCGTAGACGTCCAGGTGCGCCCAGCGCTGGTCGTTTTCCAGGAAACGCTCCAGGTACAGCGCGGCGGTCACCGAGCCGGCCATGCGCGAGCCGGCGTTGGCCAGGTCGGCCACGCCGCTGCTCAGGTAACGCAGGTACGGGCGCCACAGCGGCATGCGCCACACCGGGTCGCGGGTTTCATCGCCGGCCTGCAGCCACTGCTGGGCGACGGTGTCGTCGTTGCTGAACAGGGCCGGCAGGTCCGGGCCCAGCGCGATGCGGGCGGCACCGGTCAGGGTGGCGAAGTCCAGCACCAGGTCGGGCTTCTGCTCGCCGGCGAAGGTCAGCGCGTCGCACAGGACCAGGCGGCCTTCGGCGTCGGTGTTGTCGATCTCGACGCTCAGGCCCTTGCGCGTGGCGATGATCTCGCCCGGGCGGAAGGCATCGGGGCCGATCGCATTTTCCACCGCCGAAATCAGCAGGGTCAGGCGCACCGGCAGCTGCTGGGCCATCACCAGCCCGGCCAGGGCCAGCGCGTGGGCGGCACCGCCCATGTCCTTCTTCATGTTGCGCATGCCGTCGGCCGGCTTGATGTCCAGGCCGCCGGTATCGAAGCACACGCCCTTGCCGACCAGCGCCAGCGCCGGGTCGCTGTCCTTGCCCCAGCGCAGCACGATCAGGCGCGGCGCACGGTGCGAGGCACGGCCCACCGCATGGATGGCCGGGAAGTTCTGCTTCAGCAGTTCATCGCCGGTGATCGCTTCGACCTGCGCACCGTGGGCGTCAGCCAGCGCACGCGCGGCGTCTTCCAGCTGCTGCGGGCCCATGTCTTCGGTCGGGGTGTTGACCCAGTCGCGCACGCGCAGGCTGGCGGCGATCAGGTCGGCCACTTCCGCCGACGGGCTGGCCAGCAGCTGCGCCGGTGCACGGTTGCGCTTGCGGTAACGGTCGAAGCGGTAGCTGCCCAGGCCCCAGCCCAGCTGCAGCAGCGCCTGTTCGGCGGCCGGCAGCTCGGTGGCCAGCTGCCACACGCTGCCTTCGGGCAGGGCGTGCGGGGCATGCGCATAGGCGTAGGCATCGGCACGGTCGCCGACCCCGATCACTGCACCGGCCAGGCCGTCGGCGCCCGGCAGCAGGGCCACGCTGTGGCCGGCGGCGGTGAAGCCCTGTGCGTCCAGCCATGCCTGCTGGGCGGCCGGCTGGGCGGCCCTCCAGCTGGCGTACTGCTCGCGGTCCAGCACGTGCAGCGGCAGTGCGGCGGTGGCGGTGGCGGTGAAGCCGGTGATCTCGCTCATGCGTCAGTTACTCCGGTGTTCGTCGGCGGCATCGAGGTTGGCGTCCAACCAGTCGGCCAGGCCGGTAAGGGTGTCGAACTGCAGGTCCGGCTGCAGCTGCGGATGGGTCCAGGTGGCAGCGTCGCGGTTGATCCAGCAGCCGCGCAGGCCGGCGGTGATCGCCCCGGCCACGTCCATCTCGATATGGTCGCCCACGTGCAGCACCTGCGCTGGCGCCACACCCAGGCGGTCGCAGGCGGCATGGAAGATGCTGGGCTCCGGCTTGGCCGCGCCATGTTCGCGCGCGCCCAGCTGGAAGGCGAAAAGATGCGACAGGCCGATCCGTTCCAGGTCGGCGTTGCCGTTGCTCAGCGCCGCCACCGGTACCCGCGCGGCGATGCGCGCCAGGGCCTCCAGTGCGTCGGGGTAGTACTCGACCTGGTTGCGCGCGGCATAGAACACTTCGTAGGCCGGCTCCAGCAGTTCCAGGCTGGCGCCGCTGTTCTGCAGCGCCTCCTGGATCGTCAGCCGGCGCAGCGCGCTCAGGTCGAAGTGCAGCTGCGGGTTGTCGCGGAAGGAGCGCTCGCGCAGTTCGCGCATGGCCGCCACCGGGTACATGGCGGCGGTGGCGGGGCTGTGCTCGCACATCCATTCGTGCAGGACCACGTCGATGCGGGCGCCGATCGGCGCGAACGGCCACAGCGTGTCGTCGAGGTCGAGGGTGATGGCTTGGACTGGAAATTTCACCCGGCCATTCTACGCCTGCCCGCCGGGGCTTTCATTCCAGCAGCCGCGCCCAGCCCTGCATGCCCTCCAGCCGCGCCAGCACCAGCTTGATGCAGACCAGCAGCGGCACCGACAGCAGCAGGCCGACCATGCCCCACGCCCAGCCGAACACCATCAGGGCCAGGATCAGCACCAGCGGCGACAGCTTCATCTGCCGGCCGAGCACGATCGGGGTCACCAACTGCCCTTCCAGCGTATGCAGGCCCAGGTAGGCGGCGGCCGGCAGCAGGGCCTGCAGCGGATCGCGGAACTCGACGAAGCCCATCAACAGCATCATCGCCACGCCGATCAGCGGGCCCACGTACGGCGCGAAATTCAGCAGCGCCGCCACCGTGCCCCACAGCAGCGCCTCCTGCAGGCCGATGCCGAGCAGCATCAGCACGCCGGCAAACACCAGCCCCACCAGTGTGTTGATGACGCTGATGGTGAGCACGTAACGGGAGACCTCGCGTTCGATAGAACGCAGGATGTCGGTGGTGAAGCGCTGCTGCTGGCGGTTGGGGAACAGGGCGATGGCCGCGCGCTGCAGGCTTTCGCCATAGATCATGAAGAACAGGGTGAGCAGCACCACCGCCAGCACCGAGGCGGCCAGCTTCGGCGCCCGGGTCAGCACACGATAAGGGTCGTCCAGCTGCGTGCGGATGACCTGGATCCTGCGGTTGCTCTCGCCACCGGCGACGCGCGCGAAATTCTCCGCCGCCTGGTTGGCCTGCTGCACGGGCTTGGTCAGGTCCTGCACCTGGCGGGCGACTTTACGCAGCTGCTGCGGTGCTTCCTGGGCCCAGTCCATCGCCGGGCCGATCAGCTGCACGCCGAGCGAGGCGGTCACCCCCAGGCCGGTGCCGAGGATCAGCAGCGCACCGATGGCGCGCGGGATCCACAGCCGGCGCAGGACGCGCAGGATCGGGTTGCCGACCAGGGCGAAGAACATCGCCAGCAGCACCGGCAGGATGATGTCCTGCGCGGCCCACAGGGTGAAGGCAACGGCCAGGGTGGCCAGCACCACCAGCGACATCGGCCCGCGCGGGCGCGAGGGCGGCGGCAGGGACGCCTTGCTTTCCGGTTCGGGGGCCACAGGGGACAGCAGAGACTCGCTCATCGACGCACCGACCGGGAAAGGAGGCCCATTATCCGCCCGCCGCGATCAACGCGGCGGGTGTGTGGAGTCAACGTTCGGAGACGTCAGTGGCCGCTTCGGCCGGCTGCGGTTCGCGCAGTTCCGGTTCGGGAGCGGCTGCCGGTCGCGGGGCCGGGCGGGCAGCCGCCTGCGGGGCCATCTGCTCGGCGGCTTCATCGGCCTGGTCGGCCGCTTCATCCGCCGTATCGACCGCGTGAGCGGCCATCGCGGCGGCAAATGCCGCCTGGCCGCTGGCAAACAGGTTGGATACCGAACCGATCATCTGCAGCCAGCGTGCACCGTTGACCTTGCCCGGTAATTCCAGCTTGCCGGCCAGGAAACCGCCGGCAAGGCCGACGGTGATGATGCGCAGCGGCGACCAGCCCTGCCGCCAGACCTGGCTGAGCACGGTCCAGCTGTCCTCGGTTTCGGCCATGCGCACGGCCATCACCTGTTCGCAGCGCTTGACCCGCCGCTGCAGCGCACCGAACTTCATGGCTTGCCCTCCGGAATCTGCACATCGGCATCAGGGTCGTCTTCGCTGGGCTCGTCGAACAGGCCCAGCTTCGACAGCTGGCGCCGCGTGGCGTGCATGCCGGTGTGGTGGAAGAAGTAGGACACCCGCCAGATGGCGTAGCCGGTGACGGCCAGGCTGAGCAGCGAAGTGATCAGCAGGGCCTGCAGCCAGCTCAGGCCCCAGCTCTGCAGCAGGGCGATGAGGGTGGCGGCCATCAACAACCAGGCCGAGGCACCGAACACGATGCCGACCCCGGCCCAGGCCAAGGCGCGGCCGAATGCGCTGCGGGCCAGCGCGAAGTCGGCCGAAGCCAACCGCCGCAGCGAACGCAGCGAATGCTTCGCCGAATCGGCGGCGGCCTTACCGGCCGCGCCGACCTGGCGGATGCTCTCGTCCAGCGGCGGGGTGGCCGCCGGATCGGGTGCTTGCGTGGTCTCTTCGCTCACGCCGCAGCTTACTTGTCGCTGCTGCTGGCCAGCTTGGCGATCAGCCAGCCGGCGGCGAAGGCCACGCCGAACGACGCCAGCGGACGCTCACGGATCAGCTCGGCGGCACTGTCGACCAGGTCCTTGCCCTTGTCCATCAGTGCATCGACCTGTTCCTTGGCAGCGGCACCACCGAATTCGGCGGCGGCCAGGCCGGACAGCGCGCTGTCGGACAGTTCGGCCTTGACGTTGGCCTTGCCGATGCGCAGTTCGTCGGTCGCAGCACCGGAAGCGCCCTTGATCGCACCGCCGGCAGCACTGGCGGCCTGCTTCAGGTGGGAACCGGCTTCACCCAGGTGTTCCTTCAGGTTCTCGGTATTGGTGGGGCTCATCGAATCACTCCTGTTGCGATGGGGGGACGAACGAGGCGTTCGGCCGATGGGGCGTACAGCAATAGCATCGGCCGGGTATAGGGGGTGTTACGGCGGGGCGATCAGCGCATCACCAGCTGGCCCTGCTGCTGGCCGTTGTTGCGCAGGATGCGCAGCACCAGATTGGCCGGGCGCTGCTGGAAGTTGGCCCGCCAGCTGGCCAGGTCGGCGAATTCGCCCACCGTGGCCTCGCTGATGATGTCGCCCTGCTGCAGGCCGTTGCTGGCCGCGCGGCTGCCGCGCTTGACCTCGCTGACCAGCACGCCGCCCACGCCGGATTGGCGCAGCGACTCGGGCAGGTCGGTGAAAGTGGCGCCGGTCAGGCGCGGGTCCAGGCTGTCGCCGGTCACCGAGCGTGCCTGTTCCTTCAGCGTGGCCTTGACCTGCACCGCCTTGCCTTCGCGGCGCACATCCAGCGCCAGCACGCTGCCGACCGCCGCCAGGCCTTCGACGTTGTGCAGGGCTTCGGCGCTGTCCACGCGCTGGCCATTGGCCGACACCACCACATCGCCCGGCTTCAGCCCCGCGGCAGCGGCGGCCGAACCGGCCAGCACGCGGGTGATCAGCGCACCGCGCGTTTCACCCAGGCCCAGGCCCTGCGCGATCTGCGCGCTCAGGTTCTGCGCTTCCACGCCCAGCGTGCCGCGCACCACCACGCCATGCTTGACCAGCTGGTCGACCACGCTGCGTGCCAGGTTGGAGGGAATGGCCAGGCCCAGGCCGATGTTGCCGGCCATGCTGCCCTGCGGATTGAAGCTGGCGGTATTGATGCCGACCAGCTGGCCCTGCAGGTTGACCAGCGCGCCGCCGGAATTGCCCGGGTTGATCGACGCATCGGTCTGGATGAAGTTCTGGTAGCCGAGCCCGCGGATGCCGGTGCGGCCCACCGCCGAGACGATGCCCGAGGTCACCGTCTGGCTGAAACCGAACGGGTTCCCGATGGCCACGACGAAGTCGCCCACCCGCAGTTGGTCGCTGTTGCCGAGCTTGATGTCGGTGAGGTTCTGCGCCGGGATGCGGATCAGGGCGATGTCGGTATCGCGGTCCGAGCCGAGGAACTCGGCCTTCACCGTGCGCCCGTCGGCCAGGGTCACCTGCACGTCGTCGGCGTTGTCGATGACGTGGTGGTTGGTCAGCACCAGGCCTTCGCTGGCGTCGATGATGACGCCCGAACCGAGCGACTCGTTGATGCGTTCCTGCGGCACGTCGGGGAACAGGCGGCGGAAGAACGGGTCGTTGAAGAACGGATTGCGGACCCGCACCACCTGTTTGGTGTTGACGCTGACCACGGCCGGCATGGCCTTTTCCAGCATCGGCGCCAGCGACGGCACGGCCTGCCCGGCCACCGCCGCCGGCAACGCGGCACTGGTCGGCAGCGCAGCGGGCAGCGGCGCCGCATCGGCGCGGTTGTCCAGATGGGCGTTGATGCCGGTGGCGACGAAGCCGCCGAAGGCAGCAGCGATTGCGAGCGTGAGCAGAGTGGGAAGCGGTCGCATGGGAGTCGGTTCGCAGGCGGTGGAGTGGGGCCGTAGGGCTATACGGTAGAACAAGCTGAATGAGTGTGTCGCGGTCCGGATAAATGGCCCATGAAAAAAGCCCGGCTCGCGACGCGCATGTCGACCCTGCAGGCGTGCCTCCGCCGCGTGCCGACACGTTCGGATACTTGCGCAGTTCGGCGCATCCTGGCGTTGCGATGCCGCTTGGCACGCAGCTTGTTGTTCTGCGATGCGCCGTGGCCCGCAGGCGGGGTGCGAACAAACACCCATCATCGCGTAGCACTTAAATAAAGGGGTTTTCTGAATGCAGCTCGGTCCGGCGCTGGTGTTCGCCTACACCAGGTCCGTCGCATCCGGTGCGATTGAATATGTGCGCCCCGTTCCACGATGGACAATGTCGGTATAGCATCGCCCCGTTTTGACAATCCAGGCCCCCAGGAGGGCAACATGAGCAACGGTAATGGTGTGTCGGTCGTGACCGACGCCGTCGAGAACGTTAAAGAAACCGCCGCCAACGTTGGCGAGACCATCGCCCACGCCGCCGAAGACGCCGTGAAGTCGGTCGAGAAGACCGTCAAGCGCGCCACCAAGGCTGCCGGTACCCGCGTTGCCAAGGCCAAGAAGGCCGTGGCCAAGGTCGAGAAGACCGTTGCCAAGAAGGCCGAGAAGGCTGCCAAGTCCGTCGGTAAGACCGTCGCCAAGGCGAAGCAGAAGCTGGAAACGGCCAAGAAGAACGCCAAGGCCGAAGCCGCTGCCCTGAAGAAGGAAGTGGCCAAGAAGAAGGCTGCTGCCGGCAAGGCTGTGACCAAGAAGGCTGCTGCGGCCAAGAAGACCACCAAGGCCGCCACCAAGGCTGCCGGCAAGAAGGTCGCCACCGTGAAGAAGGCCGCCACCAAGAAGGCTGCCGTCGCCAAGAAGACCGTTGCCAAGAAGACCGCGGCCGCCAAGAAGGTAGTCGGCAAGAAGGTCGCCACCGCCAAGAAGGCCGTGGCCAAGAAGACCGTTGCCGCCAAGAAGGTTGCCGGCAAGAAGGTTGCCGGCAAGAAGGCTGTGGCTGCGAAGAAGGTTGTCGGCAAGAAGGTTGCCGCCACCAAGAAGGTCGCCACCAAGAAGACCGCCGCTGCCAGGAAGGTCGTCGGCAAGAAGGTTGCAGCCACCAAGAAGGTTGCCACCAGGAAGACCGCCGCTGCCAGGAAGGTTGTCGGCAAGAAGGTCGCCGTCGCCAAGAAGGCCGTGGCCAAGAAGGCTGCGCCGCTGAAGAAGGTTGCCGCCAAGAAGGCACCGGCCAAGAAGGTCGTCGCCAAGAAGGCCGCTGCCAAGAAGACTCCGGCCAAGGCCGTGCGCAAGGCCGCCAAGCGCAAGTAATCGCGCGGTGACAGAAGGCCCTTCCGCCCCCGGGCGGGAGGGCCTTTCGCATTTCAGGGGCGCGCTTTGCGGCAGGATGCAGTTTCTTCCCGCTGGAGCCCCGGGCATGCGCGGTATCGATTTCAGTTCCTGGCAGGGCGTGCTCTCCACCCTGGCCGGCCTGGTCCTCATCACCCTGCTGGGCGTGGGCATCCGCCTGCTGGTAATGCAGACCCTGCAGCAGCGCCGCGAGCGCGAGAACCAGCAGATCAACGAACGCCTGCGCACGCTGATGGCGGCCTACAAGACCCTGGGCGGTTCGTTCACCGGTGAGTTGGGCGTGGACCCCACCCATCGCCGCGACCTGCGCCAGCGCGAAGCCGAACAAGGCATCGCCGAGCCCGGCTCGGACCGTGCCCGGCGCATCCGCGATGCCGTGGAGGCCGCCCTGTCGGACATCCTGCTGCTGGGCACCGACGAACAGGTGCGCTTGGCGGCTCGCGCGGCCGAGGAACTGGCACAGGGCCGACCGGTGCACACCCACGAACTGGTGGTGTCGCTGCGTGACTTCGTGCGCGAAGCCCTCGACCTCGCACCGATCCCAACCGATCTGCGCATTCCGCCGCAGGGGCCGACCCGGCCCAGTGGCAGCGGTGGTGCCAGCGGCAAGGCACGCAACGACGGCGATGCCAAGGGCGGCCGCGGCGGAGGTGGCATGGGCGGCGGCATGGGAGGCCTGGGCCTGGGGGCTGGCGCCGCGCTGGGCGCCGGCCACGCGGCGGGCAGTGAGGACACGGACGCGCGCTGAGCGCGCGCCCGGCCCGTGCCATCGGTACTCAGGCGGTCAGTTCGTAGATCGGAACGAAGCCGCCGTAGATCATCCGCGCACCGTCGAACGGCATCGGATTCTGTGCCGGATCCAGCCGCGGGTCTTCCATCATCTTCTTCATGCCGGCATCGCGGGTGGCCTTGTCCGGCCACTCGATCCAGGAGAACACCACCGTCTCATCCGGCGTGGCCTTCACCGCGCCGAAGAAGTCGGTGGTCTTGCCGTGCGGCACGTCATCGCCCCAGCACTCGACCACGCGCAGGGCACCGTACTCGATGAACACCACGTCGCCGCTGCGCGCGTGGGCGAGGAATTTTTCCTTGTTGGCAGTGGGCACCGCCAGGACGAAACCATCGATGTAACTCATCGCTTGCCTCCGAGGTGGGCCGTGGCACATGCGCGGCCTTCAATGACCCGACGAACCGGCGTGGGGGAAATCGACAACCATGCAGTGAATACGCGGCGATCACGCCACAGCTGCGTTCGCGACCGCGCGCGTATGCCTGAGGCTGCCTGAATCAAGCCAAAAAATTCAGCAATGCGAAGGTCGCTGTTTTCAGGGAGCGTTGTGGCGAATAACGGAGAATTTACATTCCCGATGCGATGGCGCCCTGGCGCTGCTGCACAACATAAGAAAGAAAAGGTTTACCCCCATGAAGAATTCGCTGATTGCCCTGGCGCTGGCCGCTGCCCTGCCGTTCACTGCCTCGGCCGCCGAGAACCTGTCCTACAACTACGCTGAAGCCGACTACGCCAAGACCGACGTTGATGGCGTCAAGGCCGACGGTTGGGGCGTCAAGGGTTCCTACGGCTTCCTGCCGAACTTCCATGCCTTCGGTGAGTACAGCCGCCAGGAAGTCGACCACACCAACATCAAGGTCGACCAGTGGAAGGTCGGTGCCGGCTACAACGTCGAGATCGCACCGTCGAGCGACTTCGTTGCCCGCGTCGCCTACCAGAAGTTCGACCAGAAGCACGGCCTGGATCTCAACGGCTATAGCGCTGAAGCCGGTGTCCGCACCGCCTTCGGTCCGCACGCCGAAGTCTACGGCCTGGTGGGTTACGAAGATTATTCGAAGAAGCACGGCGTGGATCTGGACGGCCAGTGGTACGGCCGCCTGGGTGGCCAGGTCAAGCTCAACCAGAACTGGGGCTTGAACGGCGAGCTGAAGATGAACCGCCACGGCGACAAGGAATACACCGTCGGTCCGCGCTTCAGCTGGTAACTGCTGCACGGCGCGTCCACGCGCTGGAGATGCACCAACAGGCCCGGCATTGCCGGGCCTGTTGCGTTCTGACAAAGCGGAACGACAGGTGACTGCGCACCGTGTCGTTTGCGGCATTGCAAGAAATTGGATTCCGCTGCTGCAGGTGCGGTCCCAGGATGAAGGTCCTGTCCAACAGGACCCGCCGCAATGTCACCTGCGCTTCCTCCCCTGCTTCCTGATCGGCCGCGCCGGCTGGCGTTGATGGATCCGCATCCGGTCCTGCGGTTGGGCCTGGAAGTGCTGTTGAGCCAGCACAGCGGCGTGCAGGTCTGTGCCAGCTTCGCTGACGAAGCGCCCCTGCTCATGCTGCTGCAGCAGGACCCGCACGCGGTGGATCTGCTGGTGATCGATGCGTTGCCGCTGGGCGACCTCGGCGATGGCCTGGCGCTGCTGCGCGAACTGACGCAGCGCTGGCCGCGCCTGCCGGTGCTGGTGCTGTCGGCCCACTGCAATGCCAGCACGGTGGCCACGGCCATGCAGGCCGGTGCGCGCGGCTTCCTGTCCAAGGCGACGTCGCCGGAGATGCTGCTGCGCGCGCTGGATACGGTGTCCCGCGGTGGCCGCTTCGTACCACCGGAGCTGCGCACCCAGCTCAGCCGCTCGCGCACCCGGCGCGCGCCTGCGCCCACGCTGACGCCGCTCAGCCGGCGCGAACGTGAAGTGCTGGGGCTGGTGCTGCAGGGCTGCAGCACCGGTGAAGTGGCGCGCCGCTTCCAGCGCTCGGCCAGCACCATCAGCACGCAGAAGAAAGCCGCCTACCAGAAGCTGGGCATCCACAGCGATGGCGAGCTGTTCCGCATCCGCCACCTGCTCGAATGCGGCTGACGCAGGGGCTTACTCGCCCTGGTACTGCTTTTCTTCCACCAGCGCCGAGCCGGCCACGCGGTTGATCTCGTTCTTCACCACGATGCGCTCGCCATTGGTGCCGTAGACACCGCGTGCCAGCTGGATGAACGCATCATCGAACACCTGCGCCGCTTCCTTGTCGCGCAGCTGGTCCTGGATGTCCCACATGCGTTCGTTGATGGCCTTGAGCTGGGTGCGCAGCGCGCCCAGCGCCGGCTGCGCCTGCAGCTGCTGCTGCAGCAACGGCAGCAGGCCGTCCAGTTCGGTGCGTACATTGGCCAGCTTGGCGGCATCGTCGATGCGCTCGGCCTTGATCTCGAGGATGGTGATCTTGTCGATCAGCTCGCCGATCGATACCGGGGTCAGGATGGCGTCCACGCAGGGCTCCTTTTAACAGGGCGCCATGATACCCCGGCAACCGTCGAGCCCCTTCGCTTTCGTCGAGCCCGGTCGCTTTACGTTGATTTTGCGCGAACGCTGCCGCTGCGCCATCGATCCGTTACGGCCCCGCCGCCGACACTGCCGTCCCGGCGGCACGACCGCCTTGTACGAGGAACACCACGCAGTGGACAGCAAGGGGATGAGCGCGGCCGTGGCCGCACTGGTGGCCGGCGTGCTCGGCATCGGCAGCGCGCAGGCGCAGGTGCAGGCCAACGGCAACATGGCGGTGACCAGCGATTACGTGTGGCGCGGCAGCTCGCAGACCGGGGGCGACCCGGCGGTGCAGGCCGGGGCGAAGCTGGCGCTGCCGTCGGGCCTGTATGCCAGCGTGTGGGGATCGAACGTGTCGTTTACCCCGGATATCGGTGCGCGCAGTGAATTCGATCTGGTGGCGGGCTGGTCCGGTGCGCTGGCGCAGGACTGGAGCCTGGATGCCAACGTCACCCGCTACCTGTACCCGGGCACCGGCCGCGCGCTGGACTGGACCGAACTGGGTGCCACCCTCAGCTGGAAGCAGCGGGCGTGGCTGCAGCTGGCCCATTCCAGCGATGCCCTGGCCGGTGGGCATCGCGGCACCTATGCGCAGCTGGGCGGACGCCTGCCCTTGAACGACCGCTTCCGCCTGGAAGCGGCGGTCGGCCACTACTGGCTGGCCGACGCCCAGGGCCCGGACTACCTGCATGGCCAGCTCAGCGCCATCGCCACCCTGGCACCGGCGTGGGAACTGCGTGCCACCGTGCACGACACCGACAATGCCGCGCGCCGGCTGTTCCCCGGCAATGCCGGCGGGCGCTGGGAGCTGGCTCTGCAGGGCAGTTTCTAGCGGGCCACCGCTGCCTGGCGCGCACGCCACGCGCCAGGCAGCCACAGGAGCAGGGCCAGCACGGCTACCGCCGCGCCGGCCACGCACACGCCGGTCCAGCCGAAGTGCTGGTAGACCTGCGCCGACAGCAACGATCCCAGCGAGCCACCGATGAAGTAGCCGGTCATGTAGCCGGCGTTGAGGCGGTTGCGGGCTTCCGGCTGCAGCGCATAGATCAGGTTCTGGTTGCTCACGTGCAGCAGCTGCGCGGCCAGGTCCAGCACCACCACGCCCACCAGCAGCGCCAGCAGCGAATGCGTCGACAGGCCCAGCGGCAGCCATGAGAGCAGCAGCATCGCCAGCGCGATGGCGGTGGCGCGGCCGGTCTGGCCACGGTCGGACATGCGCCCGGCCAGCCCCGCCGCCAGCGTGCCAGCGGCACCCACCAGCCCGAACAGCCCGATGGTGGCATCGCTGTATTCATACGGCGGCCGTGCCAGCAGGAAGGCCAGCGGTGTCCAGAAGATGGCGAACATGGCGAAGCTGCACGCGCCCAGCAGGGTGCGCTGGCGCAGCACCGGTTCCTGCACGAACAGCGTGCCGATCGAGCGCAGCAGGGCGAAATAGCCCAGGCCGGCGGTGTGGTGGAAGCGCGGCAGCCCGCGCTGCAGGGCCAGTGCGGTCAGCACCAGCACGGCAGCGGCGATGGCATAGACCAGGCGCCAGTCGCCCAGGCTGGACAGCAGGCCGGCCACGGTGCGCGCCAGCAGGATGCCCAGCAGCAGCCCGCTCATCAGCGTGCCGACCACGCGGCCCCGGTGTTCTGGCGCGGCCAGGGTCGCGGCAAACGGCACCAGCACCTGCGCCACCACCGAGAACAACCCGGTGATGGCCGTACCCACCAGCAGCCAGGCCAGCGACGGCGCGCAGGCACTGATGACCAGGCCACCGGCCGAGAGCAGGCTCATCACCACGATCAGGCGGCGGCGTTCAAACAGGTCACCCAACGGCACCAGCAGGATCAGGCCGGCGGCGTAGCTCAGCTGGGCAGCGGTCACCACCATCCCGATCTGGCCGAAGGGCACGCCGAAGGCATCGGCGATGGTGTGCAGCAGCGGCTGCGCGTAGTAGTTGCTGGCCACCGCCACGCCGGTGGCCACCGACATCAGCAGCACCTGCCAGCGGTGCAGAGGGGGGAGGGAAGGGCTCACAGGGCATTCCAGAACGTGGGGAGCACAGTGTCCTCCTGCTGCATTGATGATGGAAATGAATCATCATCATCCTTGGCATCTTAAATTCAGATGGTTGCCAGGGGCAGCCCGCATGAACCTCAAGCAGCTTGAATTCGCCGTCGCTCTGGTCGAAGAGGGCAACTTCACCCGTGCGGCCGCGCGCTGCCATGTGGTGCAGTCGGCGCTGAGCCACCAGATCGCGCACCTGGAAGCAGAACTGGGTACGCCGCTGTTCGAACGCCTGCCGCGGCAGGTGCGGATCACGCCGGCCGGCGAGGCGCTGCTGGTGCATGCACGGCAGGTGCTGGCCAGCCTGCGCCACCTGCGAGCCGATGTGGCGGCGGTGACCGGCGAGGTGCGCGGCACGCTGGCGATCGGGCAGATCTCCTCGCTCACCGACATCGACGTGGTGGCCATCCTCGCCACCTTCCGCCAGGCCTACCCGCAGGTGGAATTCCAGCTGCGCGTGGACAAGAGCGAAACCCTGATCGCGCAGGTGCAGGCGCGCGAACTGGATGTCGCCCTGGTCGGGCTGGCACCGTCGGCCAGCCTGGATGGTGTCTGCCAGCAGATGCTGCAGGAAGAGGACCTGGTGGCGGTGGTGGCGCCGACGCATCGGCTGTCCGGGCAGGCGCGGTTGCCGCTGGCCCTGCTGCAGGACGAGGCGCTGGTGGATTTCGCGCGCGGTACCGGCGCGCGCCGGCAGACCGACGATGCATTCGCCGCGGCGGGCCTGCCGCATCAGGTGCGTTTCGAGGTCAACCAGATGGAGCTGATCGAGCGCTTCGTCCGCCATGGCCTGGCGGTGGGCATCGTGCCTGTGCTGATCGCGCAGGGGTTCGAGGGGGTGGTGCGGATACCGCTGCAGCCCACCCCGACCCGGCGCGTGCACCTGGCCTGGCAACGCCTGCCCACGCCGGCGGCGCGGGCCTTCGTCGAGGCCGTGCTCAGCCGCGCACGCGCAGGCTCAGGCCCTTGAGGAAGTTGCGCAGCATCTGGTCCAGGCAGCGCCGGTAATTGGTGTGGCCGGGCTGGCGGAACAGCGCGCCGAGCTCGGACTTGGACACCTTGAAGCCGACGCTGGCGAAGATCTCCATCAGGTCCACGTCGCGCAGCTGGAAGGCCACGCGCAGCTTCTTCAGCACCAGATTGTTGTCGATGCGGGTTTCCACCGCGCGCAGCGGCTGGCTCTCATCGCGACCCCGCAGGTGCACGATCAGCCCATCCAGGAAGTGCGCCAGCGCGCCGTCGTTCATCGCTTCGAAGCCGGCCTCGTCGTCGCGCCGCAGCCAGGCCTTGACCTGCTCGGTATCGACCACGAAGGCGGGGTCGGCCATCTGGCACAGGGTCACCACGTGGTGGTCGCCCAGGTCCAGCGCGTAGCGCACGCTGCGCAGTACATCGTTGTTGATCATGGCCCATTGTACCGGCCCGGCGTGTGTCACCGGACTGTCATCCCGTCGTAGCAAAGTGTGCGCACTTCCGCTGAGACTTCGCCGATGCGCCGGTTCCTTCTGTCCGCCCTGCTGGTCGCCAGCAGCTTCGCCGCCACCGCCCAGGACCGCTTCGTGCCGGTCGAGCAGCGCCTCAACGCGGCCCAGCTGGCCGAAGTAGGGCTGAGCCCGGCACAGCTGCAGGCACTGAACCGGGTGCTGCGCGAGGCGGAACGCGCAGCGCCAGCATCGGCGGCCCTGGCAGCCCAGCCGGCGGCAGCGGTGCCCGCAGCACCCTTGCCAGCCAACGTGCCGGCCCCGGCCGCCATGCACCTGGGCCTGGAAGAAGGCCCGGTCACGGCACGGGTGGTGGGCGATGTCGCCGGCTGGGAGCCGGGCACCGTCTTCACCCTCGACAATGGCCAGCAGTGGCAGGTGATGAAGGGCCAGATGAAGCTGCGCAAGACCGTGCAGGCGCCGCAGATCGAAGTGATTCCGGGCATCGCCGGGCGCTGGTTCCTGCAGGTGGACGAAGACCTGCCCAAGGCACGGGTGTTCCGCCTGCGCTGAATCCTGGCGGGGCCCGTGCCGGGGTCGGATCCCTTTGCCGCAGGCAAAGGGCTCTGACCCCCAAGCCTGGCCAACCCGGCCTGATCGGGCAACGCAGTCACCGGCCGACGGTGCCAGAATGGGGGTCTGGTTCCCCACGGAGTTGTCTGCATGACCCGCACCGTCCTGATTACCGGCGCCACCTCCGGCTTCGGCGCCGCCGCCGTCCATCGCTTCGCCCAGGCCGGGTGGAAAGTGATCGCCACCGGCCGTCGTGGCGAACGCCTGCAGCCGCTGGTCGACCGCTATGGCAAGGACGTGGTGCACGCCGCCGTGTTCGACGTGCGCGACCCGGTGGCGATGGAAGCCGCGCTGCTGGCGCTGCCCCCGGCCTTCGGTGACATCGACCTGCTGGTGAACAACGCAGGCCTGGCCCAGGGCACCGCGCCGGCGCAGAGCGCCAGGCTGTCGGACTGGACCACCATGATCGACACCAACATCACCGCACTGGTGACCCTGACCCATCGCCTGCTGCCGCTGCTGGTCGAGCGCAAGGGCGCGATCATCAACATCTCCTCGGTGGCCGGCGTGTACCCGTATCCGGGCGGCAACGCCTATGGCGGCACCAAGGCCTTCGTCAGCCAGTTCTCGCTGGGCCTGCGCTCGGACCTGCACGGCACCGGCGTGCGCGTGACCACGATCGAGCCGGGCATGGCCGAAACCGAATTCACCGTGGTCCGCACCCACGGCGACCAGGCCGCCTCGGACAAGCTCTACACCGGCGCCAACCCGATGACCGCCGAAGACATCGCCGAGCAGATCTTCTGGGTTGCCACGCTGCCGCCGCACCTGAACATCAATCGCCTCGAACTGATGCCGGTCAGCCAGTCGTTCGCCGGTTTCCAGGTCGCCCGCGAAGGCTGACCGGGGCGCATCGTTTTGTAGAGTCGAGCCATGCTCGACTGTCGTTGAATGCAGTCGAGCATGGCTCGACTCTACAAAAGCAAAAAAGCCGGGCAATGCCCGGCTTTTTTCATCCACATCCGCAACGGCTTACTGCGCCTTGATCGCCATCGCCTGCAGGCCGGTGCCATCCAGCTTCTGCTTGGCTTCGGACAACTCGCCGGCACTACCGTAGGGCCCCATGCGCACGCGGTACACGGTCTTGCCGTTGATCTGCGCCGATTCCACCCGCGCGGCCAGGCCCATCATCGCCAGCTTTGCCTTGGTCGCCTCGGCATCGCCGGACGCACCGAAGGCGCCGGCCTGCAGGATGTAGCGCGTGTTGTCAGGCGCTGCGGCCGGTGCCGCGGCAGCCGCCTGCGCAGCCTCCGCGCGCGGGGCCGGCGTGGTCGCCGCCGTGCTGGTGGCCGCCGGTGCTGCCGTCGAAGCC